>SPDA01000509.1 GCA_004525155.1 Spirochaetales bacterium | reverse complement strand
TGCCGTCTCCGCCCAGTTCACGGGCGAGGGAACGGGTAAACCCGATGATGCCCACCTTGGCCGCCGAATAATGCGCGTGGTTTATCGAACCTTTGCGAACTCCGTTGGAGGACATATTGATTATCCTGCCGTACCCGCCTTTCCTCATGAAGGGTATGACATGTTTCGAGCAGAGGAAAGTGCCCCTCAGGTTCACCGCCATCACCCTGTCCCATTCCTCGACGGCAAGCTCCTCCACCCGAAAGTCGGAGTTCACGCCGGCATTATTAATAAGTACATCGATCCGCCCGAAAGAATCACCTGCATGCTTAATGAGTTGTATGACCTGCTGTTCGTCCGCGACATCCGCTTGAACGGCCAAGGCTTCGCATCCTTTTTCATGCAGGCAGCTTACGATAGCTTCCGCGGCCGTGTTACTGGTATTATAGTTTACAATTACTTTGGCGCCTGCTTCCGAGAACGCGGCGCACATTTCGGCGCCCAGTCCCCGGGAGCCGCCGGTCACGACGATGACTTTACCCTTCAATGTGACGCTGTCTCCCGGATGTTCTAAATTATTCATATTATGTTTTTAATAACTCAAAAAACCCTTATTGTCAATCAATTTGTCAATAGTAAACCCCATAATGATTGACATAAACCTGATTATGTTATAACCTGAACTGCCTAGATTTATTATATCATGTAACGGATTATCATGATAATCAGGGTTACCTGGAAAAAATGAATGGAACAAAAAACAAATTTTGACATTATCGGAATCGGAACGGTCGCTGTGGATGATTATCTCCATGTAAACCATTATCCGGAACCCGACCAGAAAGAAAGGGTATTGTCGAGAAGTCGGAAATTGGGCGGGCTTGTGGGAACGGCTCTCGCGAGCGCGGCCAGGATAGGTGCCGCCTGTGCTTTCGGCGGAGCCCTGGGGTTTGATGAACTTTCTGAAACCATAAAAAACACCTTCAGGAACTTAAACATTGATTACGGCATCTCCATAAAGCATCCGGAAGGGCAGCCGACGCACAGCATCATTATCGTGGACGATGAAAAGCACACCAGGAACATATTCTTTTACCAGCAGAAAGAATTTTCCACGTATGAGGAAATTGATTTCGGAGCCTATTCGAATACGAAATTTATATATATTGACCAGTCCGCGCTGAAGGTTGCGCGTAACGCGCATTCTGAAAATGTACAGGTTATTGCCGATATGGAATGGCTCGACAGGGACGATATCGATGTATTTATGGATACCGTAGACCATTTGATTCTCCCCGTATCCGTGGCGCGGATCCTGACCGGGAAAACCGACCCTAAGGAAATGCTTTTTGCCATGCCGCAGAGCAGGCGCAGGCGCTGTACGGCGATAACCTGCGGCGAAGAAGGCTGTTATTTCATTTCTCCGGAAACGGACAACAGGGTCATGTATCAGAGGGCTTTCAGCATTGAGCCTGTGGAAACGAACGGCTGCGGGGATGTTGTTCACGGCGCCTACGCATCATCCCTTGCCTCCGGCAGCGATATTCCGCGCAGCATATTATTCGCGTCTTCGGCGGCCGCGATTTATGCCTCGCGGTCCGGCGGATGGGAGTACCTGCCCACATCAGCCGAAATTCTCGAACTCTGCGATACGGTGAATAATCCGGCAGAAACAATGTGAAGGTATTTCAAGGAGAAACGGATGGCTGATATTTTAGGCTGCGGAAAAGAACTGCACAGAATAGCGTCACATCCCTACATCGGCAGGGAGGACGTGCTTGATAAAAGCCGAAAGAAAAAAATTATCGGTGAGCTCAATAAAACCAGAAAAAATTCGAGAAAGGATCCTTTGAAAGTAACCTATTATTTTCAGGTCCATAATACCGGAGAACCTGCTTCAGGACTCGCCGATACCGCCAGAATGATCCTTGAACACGGGACCCTTAAACCATGGAAGGCTGAAGGAGGTTCCGCCGATAGGAAACCCGAAAATTATGATGAGTTCATGAGCTGGATCGAGGATATTGCGCTCCTGGGATACAATCAGCGGGAAAAACTCGAAAGCGGACTGATACAGATAGCCTATCCTTCCGTTTTCTTTTCCAAACGGGCTGATAAAGAGATGCCGTTTGCACAGATGATGACGGCAATCGCCGGCGAACCGGTTTCCGCTTTCTCTTTCTATCAGGGGGCGAAAATTCTGGATGTTGAATACCCGGCTGCCCTTAAAAAGCTTTTTCCTAGGTCTGTGTGGCCGCACGACAGGATCAGAAAGTACTTATGTCTTAAACCGAAGGATCCTATCATCGGCACCATCGTGAAACCCAAGACAGGGCTTACCCCGGCGCTGTTTTCCAAATCCGTTCTGGATGCCGCTCTTGCGGGCGCCGGTTTTACCAAGGCGGATGAGAACATGCATCTGACCCTTAAGGATGTCGGGAAATATGTGGGCCGTGTCGTTAAAGATCTGAAAACCGCCGGGTTCGATCTCGGCAGGAGCGCTGCACCGAAAGGAAAAAGATTTTTATTTGCTCCCCATATAACGACGGACTCTGAAAACATTTCCGATTATGCCGAAGCTGCCCTGGAGGCCGGCGCCAATGCCCTTATGTTCTCTCCGTATTACGGCGGCGGGTTTCTTAAAATGGCGGAAATAATCAGGAAATTCGATGTGCCTGTGTACGCCCATACCGCGGGCATGAACATGTCTGCCGGCTGTCTTACCTGGGGTTTCGATCCGCGGGTAATGTATGTTCTCGCCGCTTTTTTCG
>SPDA01000399.1 GCA_004525155.1 Spirochaetales bacterium | reverse complement strand
CCCTTTCTCCAAGGAACTGCAGATCGTAGCTGTAGCCTCCAATCGGATCGTCCTCTTCCGGTTTTTCCCAGTTTATGGTAATGGAATTTGACAGGAGAAAACCATTGTCATCCATTTCCGGTTCCGCGATGGTGACCGGACCCGGGGGGGTCGTATCGCGGAAAATGGAAAGGCCGGAAGTGTCGGACCAGTTGCCGGCATAATCCTGCGCGGCGAGATGAAAGTACCAGTAGCCGTCTTCATTAATCGTGAAAGCGGCGGCCCGGTTATTCAGGGAAGGGACCATTATCTGCCTGGGAGGCAATCCGCCGGGGTCCCTGTCCATACTGTAGGCGAATCCGGCTATACCGGAACTGTCCCTCGGGAGGTTCCAGGTAACGGAAAACCTGTCCTGCTTCACCCTGCGGCCTGCGGCAAAATCGAGGGGGACAGCAAACGGCGCCGGCGCGGTCCTGTCAGGCGCAAGGAATATGATGCGGGAGACTCCGGCCCGCTGATTTTCCCACACCACCTGCAGCCTGTTATCCAGCACAACAGGTTTCTGAAAGATGGACACTCCTGCCATGCGGCTCAGATAATTATCCTGCCAGAAGATACCCTCCTTCCACGCGGCGATAATCTGTTCATCGCCGGCCCTGTTGTCGAACCAGAACAGATAGGTTACACCGTCAGCGACGGCAATCTGGGGATACCTGCAGGATCTCACCCCCTGGGAAACCCGTTCCGGATCCCCCAGGATTTTTCCTGAATCATCCACCTCCATATAATAAACCTGGGGAGCCCCGGCCATGAAACGCCTTTCCCAGGTGACCGCCAGCTTTCCGTTGACGGGAGCGATGAAGGGACGCTGGTTGTCGTAAAGCACGGGCGTGGATTCGGCGCCTATCTGCTCCTCATTGAAACCGGACAGCCAGATGAGCGGTCCCCATGTCCGGCCCCTGTCGGAGCTCACTTTCAGATAAAGCTGGTAGCTGGGTCTTTCGCCTGTTTCAAGCACCTGGAACACAACAAACTCCCTGCCGTTATGGGAGGCATGGTAGGGCAGGAAGTTGAGCTGTTTTCCCGGATCGTTTACGAGCAGGGCAAGAGGGGACCAGGCAGTACCGTCTTCGGAGACGGAATAATAGGTTGAAAGAGCGTCGCCGGTGCCTTCTCCCATGGACTGCCTGGTAACGAAAAGCAGGTAACCGCCTCCGTCCCTGTAAAAAACCTTTGGAGAGATGACGGTGTAATCGGAGGTAATAACCGAAACAATATTGAAAACGTTGCCTCCGTCCGTGGATTTAATTATCTGTATTTCCCTGTCCGAGGATGAAACCGCCAGAAGAATATGCCCCTGGTCGTTTACGGCAAGCGAGTAGATGGAAGCTTCCTTACCCACAAAAGGATAGGGCCCGGCAACATTGCTCACCGTTTTCCAGGGACCGTCTGCAGTTTTTACCATAAGGGACAGGCTCGCGTTCCCCGAGACTTCACTCTCCGTCTGACGTGTAAGGGCAAGCTCCTGCCACACCACCGCGATTATTCCTCCGCCGGTTTCCGCCTGGGGGAATTTCCCTCCGGAGGGCATTAAAACCTGCGGGTCCTCCCAGTAGAGTACCTGAGAAAAAACGGGGCCGCAGACAAAAAGGAAGAGAAGCAGAAGCAGGATGCCTATATTTTTGATTCGATTCTCCTTTTAAGCTCGATAAGCGGCGGATACTGCGTGTTTTTCTGGTCCTTCATAAGGTTGTTCACAATCCGCAGGGCCTCGTAAAAATTCCCCGCTATGTAGGCGTCTTCCGCCTGCCGGTACTGCTGCTGGGCCGTGTTGGTCAGCACTATGGTTGAACGGCCGCCGATATTGGAAGTGACCCTGTCGAGCAGGTTTATTACTTTCTGCTCCTCGGGCGTAAGCTTGATGGCTTCGTTCAGATATTCCAGGGCAATGGGAAACTGCGCGACGATGTTGCGCTGAACCACGTCAAGCGCCCTTGCATAAAGTTCATCCGATCTGCGCTGCTTGGTCAGATCCGGCGGCGGCACACGGATGCCGAGTGTCAGTTCCAGGTTGAATATATTGTTCACTATCCCCGGATAATTGGGGCTGATGGCCTGGAGGTCCTTAAGCTCGATGTACGCGTTCTGCGCGTCCCTGTCAATTTTCGCGACAGCCTCGTTGTATTTCTGGCGGAAGAGGGAGGCGAAATTTTCGAGGTCCCTGTACTGCAGAATCTGCAGGGAGAGAACGCTCGCCTCCTGGTTTACGGGAAAGGGGATTTTAATAAGCAGTATCTTGTTCTCCGCCTTTTCAAAAAACGGCAGGACCTCGTTTTTGCGCCCCTTCTCCACCAGCGCCTTGCCTTTCAGAAAATCGTCCCTCGCCAGGTTCAGCAGATTGCTCATGTCCGTAAAAAGCGGATCGGTCTGTGCTATGACCCTTCCGGATCGCATGTACAGGGCAACCCTCACGATATTGAGCCAGTAATCCAGTTCCGCGTTGTCGTTGCTCGGATTGGTAACGCGCCATCTTCCGAGGGCCTGCTGAAGGACCCGTTCAGCGGCCTCGTAATTTTCCGCGGTGTAGTAGCGCTTGCCCTCCGTAATCAGCGCCCTTACTTCCCTGACAATGAGTTCGTTCTCGGCAAAAGCGATGCGTCCTCCGAGGTCTGCAATTTTCTGGTCCCTTTCTGCACGGAGGGCGTTGTCATCCTGCGCCGCGAGGGAGGCGTCATACCGGTCGCCGGCGTTCCTCAGCCGCGTCCGCGCCGTGTCGAAATCCGTAAGGGTAAGGGCATTTTCCGATTCTGCCAGCCGGAAAGCAGCCTCGTTTTTGAATTTCTCCGCCTGGGCAATCTGATCTGCCGCCTGGGCGAGGAGTTTTTTGATATCCGCACCGAGCAATTTTATCCTGTCCGCGAGCCCGGTCCCGTCTTTAATCCTTGCGGTAACGAATTCCCCCGTTGCCAGAACGGGATCTTCCGCCCTGAGCCTTGCGAGGATGGCATTGTTGTCCGCGTCAATCCTTCCAAGCGACAGGTCCCCTGCCTGCAGCATGATTCTCGCCGCGGCCGGGTCTTTCGAGACATAGACGGCGCCTTCTTCACCCGCGGGTACGGGCTTTTCGATTCCGTTAAGAATGGTTTTCACCCTGTCCCTCTGCGCGCTTTCCTGATTAAAACGGGACAGTACGACACGGTACTGCAATTCCGCCTCCCTGGCCACGAGACGTTCCTCGGTCAGGACCGCCAGGCTGAGCCGGCTGTCGAGAATCCCGCGGACGGAGCCGGCCATGGAGACCGCGTCTGTTACCGGCCAGCCGGTTCCGGCAAGCTCCGAAAGATACTG
>SPDA01000278.1 GCA_004525155.1 Spirochaetales bacterium | reverse complement strand
TCGTCATCGGCGATGAGGACTTTCATCCTGATCAGGCCCTCAGAAATTCACAGGCAAACACCGTGCCGCCGCCGTTTCTGGGGAGGCAGGTTATGGTTCCGCCCATGGCCTCCATAAACCGCCTTGAAATGGCGAGACCGATACCGGAGCCGCTTGTTTTTGTCGTATAAAACATGGTGAAAATCTCATCCTTCCTGTCTTCAGGTATGCCGCAGCCCCGGTCCTTGACCATGAGCAGCACCTGATTTTTCTCCGTCCGCACTTCCACCTCCACTTTTTTTCCGTTTTCCCCGGTTGCCGCCATGCTTTCCCAGGCGTTTAAAATGAGGTTATCGCAGAGGGACCTGAACCGTTCCCTGTCGAAACGGATGCGGGCGCCGCCTGAATCCTCCGCACCTGCACCTGTATCAAGTATAACCGGAAATGGATACCGGGGACAGATGTTTTCGAGAAACCCGGCAGGAGAAAACACTTCCGGCAGGCCGGCGGGGTTTTTAAGGAATTCACCGACCCTGTCCACAAGGGAGGAGAGCCTGCCCACCTCCTGTTCCACTATTTCCACATTGTCATCGAACCTGCCGGCTGACTTTTTTTTAAGAATATCCACCTGAAGCCTCAGGGCGCTCAAAGGGTTCTTGATCTCATGGGCGAGGGTCCTGGCCGCTTCGCCAAGCTGCAGAAGCTGCTTCTGTTCCTCCGCCTTGACCTGCAGTTTACGGTTCCTCCGGAAGAGATAAAAAATCACCAGCGAGAGAAGGAGGAATCCCGAGAAAAACCCCCCCATGCTGAATATGGAGGCGGATCTCTCCCGCAAAAATCCGCGGTTGCTGAATTCCACGTATACAAATAAATCCTGCGCAGGCATCATGGAAGTCAGTCCCGGGGCATTCTGATGCATGCGCATGGGCCCCATACCGCGCATCATTCCCGGCTGCCTGCCTACGGGCCTCATGATGATGACTGACTTACCTGTCCGGATAACACCTGCCGGGGAGGTGCCGGGATTAACCACCGGGGGGGCTGTACCGAATTTCGCAACTGCCTGCCCAGAGGCGTCATATATGCCGAAACCGAGAATCTGCTCCCCGGCTGCCGCTCCTTCAACATTGCCGGTCATGACATAATATTCCAGGAGATCGGAAGCGGCCCGGGAGGCTTCAAATTCCAGAAGGGTACGATTCTGCGACTCGCTTTTCCGCATATAAAATGCGAAAAAACTGGCGATCATGAGAATAAAACTGGCAAGAGCAGCCGCAAATATCGCCTTTTCCTGAATTCTCGTTTTCATGCCTCCCCCTTTAATAAAAAAGGGTTCCAGGAGAACGTGAAGCCCCGCTGAAACCCTTAGAGTCTATCAATTTAGGCCGACTGTCACCAGCCTCTGCCGGGCTTGCCGCCCATCATGCCCGGCCCGTACCCGGGGCGAGGGCCGTAACCGGGTCCTCCGTGCATCATGCCTGGACCGTAGCCGCGTCCGCTCATCATACCGTATCCGTGCATCATTCCTGGGCCGTAGCCGCGTCCGCCCATCATGCCGGGTCCGTAGCCGTCGCGGGGTCCGCCCCAGGGTTCCACGGTATATTCCTTGCCGTCGATGGTCGCCTTGGATACCAGAATATGAACGTCTTCAGCATCCTCTTCCTCTCCCCAGGGACAAAAATCTCCGGAAGTCTTGTATCCTTCCACGGTGATACTCTGCCCCTCTTTTACATCGATGTTGTAATAATACATTCTCGGCACCAGCAGTTCGTAGGTATCCTTGCCGGAAACAAGCTCGGGATGCATTTTGTTATCCACATACACCTGTCCGGTTACCGTGACTTTCTCACCCTCAGGCTGAAACGGCACCCTCTCTACTGTACCTGCCGCGAATACTGCCCCTGCCGCAGCCAGAAGAACCAGTAAAATAACCAATTTTTTCATTGTAAACCCTCCTCAAGGTTTTATTTTCTGCATACTATATTGCAGGAAGCGTGCCAAGATTGGAGGTATTTGGTTATTTATTACATAACAATGAATTACAGCGTTATTATTCGCAAAAGAAAGGATAACCGGCTGGGCAAAATATTCCCGAAAAGAAAAACCAGGAAATATTTTCCCGCCCTACACTCTCTCCCCTTTAACATACGGCTCTCCCAGCTGTGCGGGAGCATGCATGTGCCGCCTGTCCCCGGAGAGTCCGCCCAGAACGAGTACCATAAGCGTTGTTACATAGGGCAGCATGGCAAGCAGGCTCGGGGAAATTCCCAGGGGCTGGAGGAGGTACTGAAGGACGAAAATTCCGCCGAACAGAAAGGCCCCGATAAATGCCCTTAAGGGGTTCCACAAGGCGAAAATGGTTAGGGCGATGACTATCCAGCCCCTGCCGGCGGTCATGCCCTCAATCCAGGAAGAACTGTAGGAAAGCGAGAGATGCGCCCCGGCAAGCCCGGCGAGCCCCCCGCCGGTAAGGACTGCGACATACCGCACGGCATGAACCTTGATACCCTGAGCTTCGGAAGCCTGGGGATGTTCGCCCACGGACCTCAGGGCTATGCCCCCCCTGGTACGGTACATGAAAATCCACGCCAGTATGCCGAGGATCACGGCAAGATAAAAAAACGGATCCTGGTTGAAAAGTATTTTTCCCAGGATCGGAATGTCGCCTAAAAGCGGAATCTTGATAAATTCCATGCGGATTGTAAGGGGTTTCCCGATGTACGGCTTTCCCAGGAGCCCGCTTAAGCCCAGTCCGAGCATGGTGAGAGCCAGGCCCGATACTACCTGGTTGGCCCTCAAGGTAATGCTCGCGAAAGCGTGCAGGAGAGAGGCGAGGGCTCCGACTGCAAAGGCTGTCAGCAGGCCGAGCAGGACGCTGCCGGTGGAGAAGGTCACGATGAAACCTGTAACTGCCCCCAGGGACATCATGCCTTCAACCCCGAGATTGAGTACGCCGGAACGTTCGGCTATGACCTCGCCCAAAGTGCCGAGAAGAAGGGGGGTGCCCGCAGCCAGGGCCCTTGTCAGGACCATGAACACCACGGGATTCATGCCCGCCTCCCGGAAAAAACCAGCCTGTTTTTAATGAAGTAGTCCCCCATGATCAGGAAAAAGAGCAGGATGCCGTTAAAGACCTGTACCGTGGCCGCCGGCAGCCCCAGGGATATCTGAATGGCATCGCCCCCCACGAGAATGCCCGCGAAGAAAACGCTCGACACGATGACTCCCAGGGGATTGAGTTTGGCTAGCCAGGCCACGATTATGGCTGTGAAACCGTAACCGGAGGAAACAGAGTCGGGGTACCCCAGGTGATGATGTATGCCTGCCGCCTCTCCCACGCCGGCCAGCCCGGCCAGCCCGCCGCTTATGACCATCCCCAGCAGGGCAGTGCGCATGAATCCTATGCCCGCGTATCTCGCCGCCTCGGGGTTTTCACCTATGACCCGTACCTCATACCCGAACTTTGTAGAGAAGAGCAGGAAAAAAATGATGAGCGCCGCGGCCAGGGCAAGGACGAGGGTAACGATATGTATTCTCGATCCCGGCAGCACCGAAAGCACGGCGGAAGCGGGCAGATCGTCGGTGTAGGGAAACCCGAACTGCGTCTTCCCCTTCCAGGGTCCGGTTATCAGAAACCGCATGAGCTCGGCGCCGATATAATTGAGCAGGAGGGTGGATATGACTTCGTTTATGGAAAACCTCACCTTGAGCAGGGCCGGGATTATTCCCCATACGGCACCGGCCAGGAACCCGGCGAGAAACATGAGCGGCAGAACCGCCGCAGCGGGCAGGGAAGGCCCGAGACGCAAACCTATCCAGGTACCGGCCATGGCGCCGAAGAGCAGCTGGCTTTCCGCGCCGATATTCCAGAATTTTCCCTTGAAAGCCACCGTAAGCCCTGTACCGATAAGGATGAGGGGTATGGCTTTGGTAATTGTTTCCTTTATGCCGTAGGCGCTTCCGAAAGAACCGCCGAAGATTTTCGCGATGGCGAACAGGGGGTTGGCGCCCTTGATGAGAAAAACGAGGCTTACCATCAGGAGTCCCGCAGCCAGGGAACAGACCAGTACGAACAGGGAAAAGGCCGGGGTGACAGTCTCTCTCGGCATGAGACGGACGCGGTGTTTCATGCCCTGACCCCAGCCATCATGAGTCCCACATCGGTCATGGACCGTTCCCCGGGCCTGAAAACCCCGGTAAAATTCCCCTGGAACATGACGGCTATCCTGTCGCACAGGGCGAACAGTTCCGGAAGGTCCTCGGAAACAAGAATAATGGCTCCGCCGTCCTCCCGCCTCTTGAGCAGCAGGGACCGGATATACTCGGCGGCGCCGACATCGAGCCCGTAGGTGGGATGCGAGGCAACCAGGAGAGGGGGATTGCCTTCTATCTCGCGGCCGAGGATAAGC
>SPDA01000343.1 GCA_004525155.1 Spirochaetales bacterium | reverse complement strand
TACCGAAACATTGTACATTACCCAAAAGGAATACTTCACCGGCCAGGACGGTTCCTGGAAGCAGGTGAACGCGTCGGGAAAAACGTTATATACTTTTGCCGAGACGGACCGGGATGAAGAGTATATCTATATCCGCGATGATTCCCGCGGCGTTTCTATAGCCCTTCCCGTAAACGGCGGACCAAGCTATATAAAGGAACCGGGGATGAAAAACTGGACGCGATGGCTTTCGCTGAAGAAATAGGACGGATAAAAGCGGGACGTTGTGAAAGGGAGCAGGCCGCAAAAGCGGCCTGCTCCACGAACGGTTAAAGTAGAAGATTTTAGCCGGACAGACGGTGTCTTAAGCTAAGCACGGGTTAATATCTCATGCGGCAACCACAGACTTAATACTGCCCGTACTCCTTTGTGAAATCGATCATGGCTTTGAGATTCTCAGGCTTCGCATCGTCAAGCATCACCTCGGTGTCCATGATATAGCCGCCTCCCTTGCCCGCGGTGTCTATAAGCTTTTTGCAATACGCCTTAACGTCGTCGGGAGTTCCGGACTGTAGCAGGATATTCGGTACATTGCCGGCTATGGCAGTGACGCCCTTGAGGGCTGAGCAGGCCTTATCCATATTCGTCGCGGAAACATGGTAGATCACTTTGCCCACAGGGAGATCCGCCACATGCTCCAGCCTGCTTTCGATATCCGCTTCCCAGTAGACGACGGGAATGATGCCTTTTTCAATTAAAGCGAGCATTCCTTTTTTGAGGTAGGGCCAGTAGAACTCCTTAAACTGCGCGTCCGACATGAAGTCGCGGGTAGCCTTGTGAATCCAGATCCAGCAGTAGGGAACGTCCGCTCCTGCGGCTCCGGAGCCGTATTCGATAAATAACTTCGTGGCAACTTCAAGGGCGTCGTGCAGTTTTTCAGGACGGCGCCGCATATCCATCAGAATTTCCCGGGTACCGCGTAGCGTGTCGCCGATAATGTCGAAGGGCGCCCAGTCCAGGGAGGCATACAGTTGAGGCGTACCCTTCGCCTTCATCTCATCGCCGTACTTCCCTAATGTAGCGAACCAGCGGTTCAGTTCCTCTCCTGCCGCGATGGCGTTCCGAAGGGCTTCCTGTACGCTTTTCGAAGCCAGGCCGGCAAGTCCGCCGGTCCAGCCGAACCACATATTCCGTCGGGCGGCCGGCCAATCGCTCAAACCCTTTAAGGGCGGAAATGACCTTGGCATCCATTTAGACAGCATGAAGTGCGACGGATCATAAATAAACTCATCGTATTCATCGGCAGTCATGTTTTCTTTTTCAAGGTACTGATACATTACATGATCTCCAAGCCCGTGGCCCGCCCATTTGAACCACGCAATGTCAAGCAGCTTCATCGCTGGCGCGGGGTAAGCAAGTACGGGACCGAAATCCAGATCGGGCTGGAAATGGTCCTGAAACTTATGACAGGCCTTTCCGGCAAGAGCGTAGTCATTCATCGCATCTTTAAAGGTGACTCCGGCGAAGGTATACGGATACAGTTGATAGGGTCCAAATACGGGAACCCTGTCTATATCCTTCAGCGCAGCCACATCAAGACAGCGTTTTACACGTTCGTTATAAAGTTGCTCCGGTGATTTTTCTGCCATGTTATTTTCCTCCTATCCATGATTTGGCAAGTTTAAACGCTGACGTCGCGTCTTTTCCGTAGGCATCGGCGCCTGAATACTTGGCTACCTCGTCGCTCATGACCGCTCCGCCAATCATAATCTTAACCTTTTCCCGCAGCCCGGCCTCCTTTATGGCGTCGACGGTTTTTTTCATCTGATCGAAGGCGGGAGTAAGCAAGCCGCTCATCCCGACTATCTGGGCATTCACTTCTTTTATCTTTTCGACAAATTTCGAAGCGGGGACGTCTACTCCCAGGTTGTGCACCTCAAAATTATTCACTTCAAGAATGAAGGAGACCACATCTTTTCCAATATCATGAATATCGCCTGAAACCGTGCCGATGACAACTATTCCCAGAGGTTTCCGCTTCACCGCCGCGCCTGCAAGCTTAGGCTTTACCAGCTCGCCAATCTGTTTCATAATCTCGCCGGCGAGCAGCAGTTCCGGAAGAAAATACTCCCCGTGATCGTACCGTTCCCCGATAAGCGCCATCGCTTCGGTCGCCGCATTGAGAACCTCATGCGGGTCTGTCACGTTTTCCAGCATCAGGGCAGCCATTTTTAATGCCTCTTGCTCATTCATTTCTGCAATGGCACTAATCAAATCTTTTTTCATTCTCCACTCCTTATTTGAATAGTCTTTCTCTTTAAGCCAAAATTATAATTTTTTTACTGACGGAAAACACTCCCCAATTCAAGCAGCAAATACCACTAAGACTTCTTCGGGTATTTTAACCGCCAAGCGATGTTTCGACCCTGTATAAAGCGTGGGTTCAATACTATTCAATTCTTTTTGAGTTATCAAGGCCAAATTGGTCTATTTTGGCTAAATTCTTCGTAAAAGTCCGATACAATCTTTCCCGCTTTATATAACGGTTTTTTCGTTCATGCATTACCTCAGGCGGCGGCACCGCCAAAATGGTTCGTGGAAACAGGCGGGTGTTCCCGGAAAAACAACATACACCTTTACCTAAACGGGACGAGGAATATATTCACATTTTAGACGACTCCCGCGGCGTCTCCATCGCCCTGCCGCTCAACGGGGGCCCGACCTACATAAAGGAACCGGGTATGAAGAAATGGACAAAGTGGTTGTCGGTTAGAAAATAAAAGCTTTTCCTCATTACAGTGAGAGTTCTTCTTTACCTTTAAATTAATGAGCTTTTTCCGGTTTGAGGCTCCAGATTTATCTGATTTTTTATTCATAGACTTCTTGTCCATTACTTAAAACTTCCGCCGTTGCAGGATATACTGAAACCTTAAAAAAAACCGAAGAAGGGCATCATTGAAAAAGACATTTAAAAACTTTCCTTTTGATCCGGGCCGCTGGCCTTTCTTTTACGGATGGATGATCCTCGGTTTAGGTACCCTGGGAATGCTCATGAGCGTTCCCGGTCAGACAGTGGGGGTATCCGTTTTTACCGATTATTTGATAACCGAACTGAATATCCCGGGAAATTTATTAAGTCTGGCCTATCTGGCAGGAACAGTTTTAAGCGCGCTCCTGCTGACCAGGGCAGGCAGGTTCTACGACCGATACGGCGCAAGAATTATGGGGGTAATTGTCAGCTTTGCGCTCGGGTGTGTTCTGGTTTATTTCTCTTTTTCAGATGTAATTTCCCTGGCTCTTCAGCGGATGTTTCCATTTATAAAAGGAGTCGCCTCCCCTTTTATTGTTATGAGCATCGGTTTTTTTCTTCTCCGTTTCACGGGACAGGGATCGCTTACCATGGTTTCAAGAAATGCCGTGATGGAATGGTTTGAAAAACGGAGAGGTTTTGCCAATGGAATCCTCGGTGTTGCTGTTTCTTTCGGCTTTTCCTATGCCCCCTTTGTTCTCAATGCCCTTATCCAGGCAGGAGGCTGGCGTTGGGCATGGCGTTTTTTGGCTTTGCTCGTGGGTGCCGGGTTCACTTTTCTGGTTTTGCTCTTTTTCCGGGATAAACCGGAAAATCATAACCTGGTTCCGGACGGAAACAAATTTACGGGAGTAAAACGAATAAATCCCGAAACCGTTGCGGTTAAAGAGTTTACTTTGCAGGAAGCAAGAAGAACTCTCACCTTCTGGATTTTTACCTTATCCCTTTGTGCTGCGTCATTTCTTACAACTGCCTTTACTT
>SPDA01000634.1 GCA_004525155.1 Spirochaetales bacterium | reverse complement strand
TTCTTGAAGCTTCCCGTGATGCGGGTCTTACGTTTGCGGATCTGGGGGATGTCTTCTATAATAACGCCCGCAGGCTTATCGAATCCGCCGGATTTAAGCATGAGTAATAGCGACCTGCTGATCGGGATAGATCTCGGCACCAGCGCCGTGAAAGGCTTGATCGTTTCAGCAGACGGAGGGATTCTCGGTGAGGCAAACAGGACAGTGACTTTCGAGCGCCCCGTACCGGGCGTATATGAACTGGATGCCCAAACCTATTACCGGAACCTGTGCACCATCATTCAGGAACTCTCAGCCTGTGCGGGTAATCCGGAACGGATTAAAGCGGTAAGCCTGTGCGCGGCTAGCGGCAATACCGTCTTTCTCGGAGAAAACAGGGAACCGATACGGAAGGTAATAAGCTGGCTCGATACGAGGACAGAGGGAAAGGAAGCGGATCTGTGGCCTGAAATTAAAAAAGATTACGTGCACCGTTCAGCCGGCTGGCCATGGTCCGGAATTTTCCCGCTCGCGCACTTAGGCTGGGTAAAAAAATACGAACCTGATATCTGGCAGAGAACAAAATACTTTGTTATGAACAACGATTATGTTTATTACAGGCTCTGCGGCAGGCTTGCGACAGATTATTCGAAGGCAACCACATTTTATCTGCAGGAACAGGAGAAACAGAGGTGGAACCCGTTTTTTCTATCATACTACGGCATCAGGGAAGAAAACCTTCCCGATTTGCTTCCATCCGGGACTGCCGCTGGTTTTATAACGGCACGGGCAGCGGAAGAATCAGGCCTTAGTACCGGCACCCTGGTGGTTACCGGCTGTTTTGATCATCCTGCGGCTGCCAGAAGCACGGGAATTTTCCATGAAGGGCAGCTTCTCTTGTCCGCCGGCACTTCCTGGGTGGCCTTTGCACCGGTCCGTTCCCGTGAAAGGGGCATTGAAAACGGCATGCTTGTGGATCCTTTCCTGTCGCCCGAAGGCTGCTGGGGCGTGATGTTTGCGCTTACTGCCGTGGGAGAAAAGATAAAAAACCTTCTTGCGGCATGCAGGGCTTCGGTCTCGGACGGCACCTCTAATGGAGATGGGTTGTATGACTGGTTCAACCGGCTTGCGGTACAGTCGATGCCTGGGGCAGAAGGATGCTTTATTAACCCCATGGAGATTTCAGCGGAAAACATCCCTGCCATTCTTACAAGCGGTTCACCGCAGCAGTTGGCCCGGGCCCTGATGGAAGGTTCCGCGTATCTTATGAAAAACCGGATAGAGCGGCTCGAATCGTCCCTGGAACGGAATCTTGAAAGGATTGTCATGGTGGGCGGTCCTACCGGCAGCCCCGTATGGCCGAACATCCTGACGGATGTTCTGGAAAGGCCTATATGCATACCCGAAACAGGGGCCCACGCCGGAGCTCTTGGAGCGGCCCTTCTTGCCGGAATGGGCGCCGGGATCTACGGAAATCTAGAAGAGGGGCAGAAGCGCCTCTCTAAAAAGGAAACATGCCTTAAACCGGATAAAACAAACAGCGGCCTGTATCGTGACCTATATCATCAATTTAAAATCCGCTGCGGCCTTAACTGAAGGGAGACCCATGGATATTTCTTTATTGTCAGATTTATTCGATAAGAGAAGGGAACAACGGGAAAAGAAGCTCAAGGATTTTTTTAATCCTCAAGGCGGTACAAGATTTCTCGTTCTTCCGCGTGTGGTAAACGGGGTTTTTACTTCCTGTTCCGGTATAGATGAAATATTCAGGCGCAACTGCGAATACCTTGAAACGCACCTTAAGCTCGAGTTGTGCGACGACCTGCCGTATCTCGAGCCGTGGATAGGTGTTGGCGTTTATGCCACCGCTTTCGGTTCTGCCTACAACTGGAACACTGGCGGCGCTCCGGATACGCATTGCATATACCGCAGTGTCGAGGAAATCCGTAAACTGCCTGTTCCCGACTGGAGAAAGTCGCCAATAATGGGAATGGTCCTGGATACCATTGATTTTATGAAAGATAAAACCGGGGGCCGCATCCCGATCTGTTTAACTGACACTCAGTCCGCCCAGGATACTGCCACCCTTATTCTGGATACAACCGAATTTTTTACCGCCTGTTATACGGAACCCGAACTTATTCACGGGTTTCTGCGCAGCATAAATGACCTGATAATTGAATTTTCCGGAATTCAGATTGATCATATAGGCGAAGCTTTATGGGCAAAACCGGGCCACG
>SPDA01000287.1 GCA_004525155.1 Spirochaetales bacterium | reverse complement strand
CGTCCGCAGAGGTCAGGATGTACGCGCGAAGGTTGCGCGGCCCGGGCGTTCGCAGAACGTCGACCGCGGCTTCTTCCGCGCCCACCTCGCCGACGGCGACGAAGCCCGGGCCCCCCGCAGTGACATCGGCCAGCGAGAGGGGGGCGCCTGTGCCGTCGCCGAAGGCATCTTCGTCGTGCGGGACGCGAGCCCACGACTGCCCGTCCGCAGAAACCCATGCCGCCGCGACGCTGTATTGGGGAGGAGAGGGAAAATGACCCTCGTTGCCCACGGCCACAACAGGGCCGTCGTTCGCGCCGCCAGCGACGGCACGCGGCACAACGAACCAGTCCCTCCTGTTCACCGGCGACTTCAGTGGCGGCCCGGGCGGCACCGGCTCCCGGCTCCAGCTCTCTCCGTCCCGGGACGTCCACACCACCGGTCGAGGAAGACCCGAGACGCGCTCGGGAGCTATGCCTGTCGCGACGAATCCCAGTTCACCGGCCGCAACGACGTCGATCATGAACACCTGCCCGCCGTCGGGTGGGCCGAAGACGTCGTCGTCGTGGGGGACGCGCTGCCAGTGCGTTCCGTCGCTGGAGCGCCAGACCGCACCGTCAATCGAGCACTTCTCCTCGGGATCGCAGTAACCGATTTCGCCAGCAGTGCCGATAGAGACGAATCCCCGTGGGCCCGCCGCGACGTTGTATGCGCCTTGCCAGCCCGCTTCGGCGAGGCTTGCCTCAACGAGTCCCGTCATGCGCAGGTTCATTTTTTTTTCGGATTTATGATAGCCCGGGGTATCGAGGAAGACAAGCTGGCCCCTCTCCTCCGTCAGGATGCCGCGAATCCTGTTGCGTGTTGTCTGGGGAACAACGGATACGATTGACACTTTGTAACCGCATATGATATTCAAAAGAGTGGACTTCCCGGAAGAAGGCCTGCCCACTATAGCAACAAGGCCTGATTTCATAGCAATACACTAAGCTAATTACGGAAGAAAAACAATATGAGGAAACCCTTTTCCATGTTTTCCATGTACAGGCAGCTGCCGGGAAGCATGTTCGCGTTCTTTTTTGCCTCCATAATCAACAGTTTAGGGCATTTTGTCAGTCCATTCCTCACGTTTTTTCTATCCGAAAAAGTGGGTCTGCCGGAAAACATAATCGGGATGTATCTTGCGGCTACAGCTTTGAGTTTTCTCCCCGGTTCTCTAATCGCCGGCAAACTGGCCGACAGAACCGGAAGGAAAAAAATCTATGTAACCGCTTTTGCCTGCGCCGGCCTGTGCCTTATACCCTGCGCCTTTCTCGGCAGCTCACGGGTCATACCCCTCTTCATCATCGCATCCGGTTTTTTTGGGGGGATGACGATACCCTGTCACCAGGCCATGATAATGGACCTTGCTCCGGCCGAACATAGAAAGGCCGCTTTCAGCCTTATATACCTGGGACATAACATAGGATTTTCGGCGGGGGCTCTCCTGGCCGGGTTCATGTACAGGAATCATATGAAGCTGCTGTTTCTAGGAGATGCCGCAACCACCCTTCTGGCCGTGATAATAGTTATTATTTTTATACCGGAAACCCTGCCTTCACGGGAAAAAATCGAGGCCGGTTTCGAAGCGAAAGGCCACGAACGGGCGGAGAAGGGCAGCGTGCTCAAAGTGCTCCTGGCAAGGCCTTTTCTCCTGGTGTTTATCCTTCTCATGCCGATTTACAGTTTTGTATACGCCCAGCTCGATTTTTCCCTTCCCCTCTACGCCTCTGGCCTGTTCGGGGACAGGGGAAGTGTCATCTTCGGCTCACTCATGACAGTCAACACCCTTATCGTGGTGTTTTTCACAGTGCCTTTCATATCCCTTACGCGGAACCTGAAACCGCTTCTCAACATTATTTTAACCGGTATTCTGTATGCCTTCGGGTTCGGCATGCTCTATTTCACCAGGACCCCTCTTCTCGTCTTTATATCCACGATCATCTGGACTTCCGGGGAAATCCTGGCAGCCACGAACATCGAGGTATATGTGGCCAGCCATACGCCCATCACCCACAGGGCAAGGCTTACCTCGATAACGCCCCTTTTTATAGAAGCGGGCAGATTTTTAAGCCCGGTGCTGATGGGGACCTATATCATGAAACGCACGGTCCGCATGGTCTGGCCTTTAAGTTTTTTTCTCGCTCTTTTTGCGGCTCTTGTCCTGCTGCTTCTGCACCTGGTGGAAAAAAGCGCGGGGTCGCGCGGCCTTGAGGGAAAAAAATCTGCTTGACATACAGCCAACTTCCGATACACTTAACAATATGAAAAGAACGGCGGCATCTATAAAAAATGATGATTCTCTCAAGGCCTGGGTGGTCACGGTGGACATGGGGCTGGGCCACCAGAGGGCAAGTTACCCCTTCGCCTCCATAGCGGAAGAGGGGATATTAACAGTAGGCAGTTCACGGGCCAGCGATCCGGCGGAGAAAAAGCTCTGGGACCGGGTGCGCAGCAGTTATGAATTCATCTCCAGGGTGCGATCGGTTCCCATTATCGGGAAACCGCTTTTCGGCATTCTGGATACCCTCCAGAATATCCCGCCTTTTTACCCTATAAGGGACATGTCCAATCCCACCTTTCAGGTGAACCTTGTGGCCTCCGCGGTTAAAAAAGGTCTTGGCAGGGGCATGCTGGAAAAAATTAAAACAAAGCCTCTCCCGCTTCTCGTTAGTTACCCTGTTCCGGCGATAGCGGCGGACATGGCGGGCTACAAGCGAATTTATGCCATAGTTACGGATGCGGAGATAAACCGGGCCTGGGTTGCGGAAAATCCGAAAAAAAGTAAAATACACTATCTCGCACCCTGCGGCAGGGCTCTCATGCGCCTGCGGAGCTACGGTGTTCCAAACGAACGCATCTCCCTGACCGGTTTTCCCTTTCCCCTGGAGGTGCTTGGAAACGAAGACCTCGATATTTTACGGGATGACATGGGCCAGAGGCTCCATTACCTTGATCCCAACAACAGGTTCTGGCCGCTGCATGAGAGAAACGTGTCATTTTTCCTTGGAAGAAAGAATTGCGCCTTCAAGCAGAAACGCTGCCTTACCATAACCTTTGCCGTAGGCGGAGCCGGCGCGCAAAAGGAAATCGGCCATGCCATAGTAAAAAATTTCCGGGAAAGCATAAAAAAGCATAAAATAGCCGTAAATCTCATAGCCGGGGTGAGGTCCGAAGTGAGGGATTACTTTGTTTCCGTTAAAAAGGATCTCCTGCCCAATAATGACGGTGTACGGGTTGTGTACGGCGAGACCAAGGATGAATACTTCGGTCAGTTCAGCGATGTCATACGGAACACGGACATTCTGTGGACAAAACCGAGCGAGCTGTCTTTCTACTGCGGATTGGGAATACCGGTCATAATGGCCCCTACCATCGGCAGCCAGGAGGAGTTCAACAGGAAGTGGCTCATGGAAATCCAGGCGGGGATCCCGCAGGAGGACCCCGACTACGTTGACGAATGGCTCATGGATTACCTGCGGGAGGGACGGCTTGCCGAGGCTGCCTGGGACGGTTTTCTCAAGGCTAGAAAGTACGGCACCTATAAAATTCTCGAAGTGCTGGAAACAGGAACCATGGGGGTTGAAAAATCGCCCCTGAAACGATAAAAGGGGCTTTCAACCATGGATAGTAATACCTTCACCATTACCGAGGAAACCTTCAAGGACGGCTACAAGGGACAGGCCCTGCTCATCAACCTAAGCGAAATCCGGAGGGAATACAAATACCTCGCCCTTTGGTATGCCAGGGACAAGCAGGAAAAAACTTCCATAAACACAAAGGTGTACTATGGATCGGGCGGTCCCATCCGGCCTCCGGAACCCGGCGAGGAAATCAAGGAAGCACAATTCAAAATACGAAAGCGGCTCGCCATCGATTTGCGTTATGATTATGCCTGGGCCGCTTTCCAGGTGAATGACACAGCCTATGCCGATCTCAAGATTTTCGAAACAAAAACGGAACAGGCCTACATACCCTACCAGGTTGTGCATACCAGGGGGCATGGATTTGAAGTACTTGGGAGCGGAACATTTAAAGGAAGTCAGGCGAAATTCTTTCAACTCGGCGTGGAAGACAATAAAAGCGCGAAAGATTATATGGATATAATCCTCTTTGCAGTGATGATAGAAACATTTCCGCCGGCCGACTGGTATTTCGACGACACCTGCATCGGCGTGCAGAGACTGCCGGTCATGGTAAGCCAGTTCAGGTTCAACGACAGCCAGCGGTATTCGCCCTGGTGCGGAAACAAGCCG
>SPDA01000061.1 GCA_004525155.1 Spirochaetales bacterium | reverse complement strand
GTATTAATACTGGGTAATCCGGAACCAGAGACCTACGTTCCCGTAGCAGAGCTTATAAACTACCATAAAGTAAATTGCCGGAATGTATATATATTCGCCATGGATGAATGGGCAGACCAGGATGGTAAAATAGCTCCCGAGACCTATAAGGCTGGATTTGTCTATTCCATGTTAAAGTATTTTGTCTATCAAATAGATGAAAAGTTACGTATGCCCATGGAAAACGTCTTTTATCCTACCGACAAAAATATAAATGATTACTCTAAGATGATAACTGATATCGGAGAGGGAGGGGCGGATGTCTGCTACTCCAGCCCCGGCTGGGCTGGCCATATGGCATTCGTGGATAATGTTGAAGATTTTTTAACCGATGACATTGATGAGTATTTAAAAAAGGGTACAAGAATAGTTAAGCTTCATCCGCTGACAATTTGTCAAAATTCACTGCATGGAGTATTTGGACAATCCGGTGATATAGCCAATGTACCGCCAAAAGCAGCCACAATCGGTCCTGCAGATGTTGCACGTTCAAGAGAAAGGATAGAACTTCATTCCCTCCTGACTATGGGTACATTTGTCTCATGGCAACGGATGACCTCGAGACTGATATTACTGGGCCCGGTGACTCCACTGGTACCGAGCTCGATATTCCAGATTCTTAAGACTCAGGTCTATGTAAGTGAAGAGATCGCAGAGCCGTTTGATTGTTGGGAAAATGTCGGTTACTGAATAGAAAAACAGGCGAAGGCGAAAACGCTCTTTCTGAAACGACTATCCGAGGCATCGCACCGGTTTTACGGAGGCATGATGCAGAAATCATCATATTTTTTAAATATCATGATAAAATTGAGGGAGTCTGGCTCCAGTTACCAGGATACCGGTATTCATGCCGCTTGGTGTTACCGAAGTGAAATATCAAGTTGTACAAATGTATGCGGCGTCAAGGTTTGCCGATGCCCGAGCCTTCAAGCGTACCAGAATATACAACCATAAAGTAAATTCTTCGGGCTCAAGCGGATTTGCCGCCGACCCCTTAGCCCCCCCGGAAGCGTGTGGGAATTTTCATCCTTTTGCCTGGCTTTTCCCCGTCGTTGGCTGCATTTTGACTACATTGCTATAGGTTTTTTATTGCTCAATATCATTTATAACCTTTGATTTCAAGAAACTTTTCGCTACAGACGGTAAAGCCGGGGCGGTTCAATATTGATATATTGCATAGGAATCATTGGAATGATAATCTTGGCCTGTCTATGGAAGAGAATCATTTTATAATCAACAAAATTTTTCTCTTCTCAATTACATAGATCAGGGAGCTATCGCTTGTTTAAACTAAAGACGCCCATTTCCGGGTTTCCGGATAACAGCAGCGGGGAGTGGATTCGTACCACTGACCTCCGGGTTATGAGCAAAGATCCTGATTCCGTGCCAGACGAACGCCGGTTCCTGCCTGCATGGCACGCAGCGATAGTTGATCTATGTCCATACCGATTTTAGCCACCAAGCTGTACATCCCCCCGCCCCGGCCTAACATTGTCACCCGCTCCCGCCTCATCGAGCGGCTGGACGAAGGTCTCTCCTCGGGCCGCAGGCTGACCCTCATCTCTGCCTCCGCCGGCTTTGGTAAAACCACGTTGGTCAGCGCATGGGCGGCAGGCTGCGGCCGGCCGGTAACCTGGCTGTCGCTGAACGATAGGGATAACGATCCGGCATGCTTCCTGACGTATTTCGTCGCTGCCTTGCAGACGATTGCACCGAATATCGGAGCAGGGGCGTTGGCTGCGCTCCAGTCTCTTCCGCTGTCCGCCATCGAACCGATTCTGACAGCCCTGCTCAACGAGATCGCCGCCGTCCCGGACAATTTCATCCTCGTCCTCGACGACTACCACGTTATTGACGCCAAACCGGTTGAGAATGCCCTCGCTTTTCTGCTCGAGCATCTGCCGCCGCGGATGCACCTGGTTCTCGCCACCCGTGAGGATCCACCGCTGCCTCTCTCCCGGCTGCGAGCCCGGGGCAGCCTGACCGAGCTGCGCGCCGCCGACCTGCAGTTTACCACTGCCGAAGCCGCCGAGTTTCTCAACCAGGTGATGGGCCTCAACCTCTCCGCCGAAGATATTGTTTCGTTGGAAAATCATACCGAAGGCTGGATTGCCGGTCTGCAACTGGCCGCACTCTCCATGCAGGGTCATCAGGATGTCAGCGGCTTCATACAATCCTTCACCGGCAGCCACCGTTTCGTGCTCGACTATTTGGTGGAAGAAGTCCTGCAGCAGCAGTCCGAAAGTGTTCAGATTTTCCTGCTGCGCACGTCTATCCTCGACCGCATGTGCGGCATTCTTTGTGATGCCGTCACGGGGCGGGAAGACGGTGGAGAGATGCTGGAGTCCCTGGAGCGCGGCAATCTATTCGTCGTACCGCTGGATGACAAGCGCCGGTGGTATCGCTATCACCACCTTTTCGCCGACGTTCTGCAGGCGCACCTGTTGGAGGCGGAGTCTGATCGGGTATCTGCCCTGCACAGGCGGGCAAGCGAGTGGTACGAGAGGAACAGCCTGCCTTCCGATGCCATCCGCCACGCGCTTGCCGCCGACGATTTGGGGCGCGCGGCAGGGCTGATCGAGCTGGCGGGACCTGCAATGGAGGGAAGTCCCCAAGCCTCCGCGTGGTTTAGCTGGGTGAGGGCGCTGCCGGACGAGCTGGTACGCGCCCGGCCGGTGCTCAGTGTCTGGTATGCCTATGCGTTATTGACAAGGGCCGATATGGAGGCCGCCGAGTCCCGGCTGAAAGACGCCGAACAATGGCTCGCAAACCCATCGCCCGGGATGGTCGTCGTGGACGAACGGCAGTTTCAATCTCTGCCTGCGATCATAGCCGTCGCCCGCGCCTATCACGCCCAGGCTCTCGGCGATGTCCCCGGCACGGTACAGTACGCTCAGCGGGCGCTCGACCTCCTGCCGGAAGGAGACCATAACAGGCGCCTGCAGACGACCGGGCTCCTGGGGCTTACCTGCTGGGCAAACGGAGACCTGGAAGCAGCCGGCCGGGTTTTCGCCGATTACAATGCGAGGCTGCGGACAGCCCGCAACATCCCGGACGCAACAGGCACGGCATTTGTTCTGGCTGATATCCGAATGGCGCAGGGTCATCTCCGCGAAGCGGAAGGCACCCTCGTGCGGTCCCTGCAATTCGTAATGGATCAGGGCGGACCCTTGCCTCCGGATGCGGCTGAGCTGTATAGGGGACTGAGTGAGCTGTACCGTGAACGGGGTGATCTTGAATCCGCCGCGCAATACTTGTCGAGAAGCGAGGACCTGGGCGGGCAGGCTGAACGCTTGGGATGGCAGTATCACCAGTGCGTTGCGCAGGCTCTGTTGAAGCAGATTCGGGGAGACCTGGATGGCGCGCTCGACCTGCTTTACGAAGCGGAGCGCTTGTATATGAGGACCCCCTTGCCCGTTGTACGTCCCATAACTGCCATGAAAGCGCGGATTTGGGTAGCGCAGGGCAGGCAGGCTGAAGCCCTGGGCTGGGCGCGTGAGCGGGGCTTATCTGTTGACGATGATCTCAGCTACATGCGTGAGTTTGAACACCTCACGTTGGCCAGAATTCTCCTAGCCCGATACAGGAATGGCCTCGCTGACTCCATCCGCGAAACAATGGGACTGCTGGAACGCCTCCTGCAAGCGGCTGAAGAAAGCGGACGTATCGGCAGCGTGATCGAAATCCTGGTGCTGCAGGCGCTCGCTCACGAGGCGAAGGGCGACACTCCTCCCGCGCTCGCATCTCTGGAACGTGCGCTGATCCTGGCCGAACCGGAGGGCTATGTCCGTATCTTTGCGGACGAAGGCCCATCCATGGCGGGGTTATTGACAAGGATGAACGATTCGCGCAAAAGCGGAACGCCCGGCATGGAGGCGTATATTCACAAATTGCTGGCAGCGTTCGAAAAACAAACCCTTTCAGGGACCATGCAGGGCAAGCCTTCACGTCCTTTGGGCATCAGCCCGGGGCCTTCGATTGAGCCGCTGAGCGAACGCGAACGTGAAGTGATGAGGCTGTTGGGAACCGAATTGAAGGGGCCGGAGATCGCCCGCAAGCTCTTTATATCTCTGAATACCCTGCGCACCCACACGAAAAGCATTTTCAGCAAGCTTGGGGTAAACAACCGCCTGGCAGCCGTTCGGTACGCCAGGGAACTCGATTTGCTGTAACATCTTTCTACGGCAGATTCGGCGAAATTCTTCCTGGTTTCAAAATCACCACATAAATCACCACATCTGGTGATGACGACTCACCACATGCATCGGTATCCTCTACTCCATGCAGAGAGCAAACACAGGATCCGGCCTATACGAAATTCGCGTTAAGGGACACCTGGACGGCCGGTGGGCCGAATGGTTCGGGGGCATGACGATAACGCTTGCAGACAACGGGGATACGATTCTAACCGGACCGATAGCCGATCAAGCGGCGCTGCATGGAATGCTGAAAAAAGTACGTGATTTAGGCATACCCTTGCTCTCGGTCAATTTCGTTAACCCCGGCCAGGCAAAAACAGAGGAGGTCAAATTGTAAACCGTATGACGGTAATAGTTCATGGATACAAATTAATATCAATTTTATAAGGAGAAAAATATGGAAAAAGACAGAAAGACCGCGGTTATCGTTGGAATTCTATTTATCATTGGGACGGTTTCCGGTATCTTAGCAGGTGTTGTTACCGCCCCGATTAGGGCAGGCTCGACTTATCCACTCAATATATCCGCAAACGGAACCCAATGGCTTATCGGAACACTCCTCATCCTGCTGATGGGATTATCTCTCGCCATGACTCCGGTACTGTTGTACCCAATCTTTAAAAAGCACAATCAAGTCCTGGCGTTCGGGTCAGTCCTGTTCAGGGGAGTACTTGAACAGGTAACCCAAATTCTCGTGGTGATCAGTTTTTTCCTGTTGTTGACTGTTAGCGAGATCTATGGAAAGACTGGAGCAGCGGATGCCTCAAGTTTTCAAACACTGGGTTCTATGCTCATCGCCGTAGGACATTGGATCCCAATGATTGGGGGAATTGTTTTCAGCGTCGGTACGATGATGATGTTCGCCCTGTTTTATCAAACCAGGCTCGTTCCCCGGTGGCTGGCAGGCTGGGGTCTTATTGGCGTAGCGTTGTACCCCATTGCCTACATTGTAAGCATGTTTAGTCCGCTGCATTTGCAGCCAGAAATCGGTTCGGGAATAGGGCTCTTACTGATCCCAACTGCCATTCAAGAAATGGTCTTTGCAGTCTGGATGATCGTAAAGGGATTCAATCGACAAGAAATTGCTGCCCTGTCCGCTAAAAAGGATTAAACAAAGCGTAACTGCACATTGCCGGGGAAGTAACCCGACGACTGAAAGTCACATGCAATGAAGGGCTATCAAATCTCTCGGAGGAAATCATGAACGATAAAACCCGGATCGCAGGGGGATCCAGGCCGGGCGAGCAGCGAAAACCGACTCCTAAGGAGGTCTGGCGCCATGGGTGTAGAACTCCAATATGACAGTGCATCATGGTCACATAACCAAACGGGGGCCGGTTGAGCTAAGAACAGCGTTTGTTCAGATGGTCATGGGGATGGTTCGGATGCGAAAAAAAACGGCCGGTTACCGGATCATGTCCAAGTACAGCGAAATGAAAAAATACAAAGGGTCTGGGGTGAGTATAATCGCGGCCACACGGAAGATGAGTACTCTTGTGTACATGATTCTAAAAAACGGGGAACCCTTTGATCCTTTGAAAATGGCTCCCACCAAAGAATACAGAGAAATGCGGGCGGCAGCATTGAATGTCGCAATGGCCGGTTAATCCGGTAAAATTATAGGCCTGTATCTAAGCTTGTAGTTGACTTTTTATAGGAGTGGAAATATGCCAGAAACGGAACGAATACCGATTCGCTTTTTTATCATAACTTTTGCATGGTCCTGGATCCTTTGGCTGCCATTGGTGCTTTGGGGTGTTGGGATCATTCCACTGAGCAAGGATATCTTTGCCGCAATTACTGTACCTGTCATTGGACTAGGCGCGTTCGGCCCGGCCGTCGGCGCGTTATGTTCCTTGCGTACCACGAAAGGCAAAGGCGCGATCCGCACTTATCTGAAATCGTTTCTGAATCGGGCTCGGAAGGGCGACATTGGCGCGCCTTCGACGAGGCCGCAGAGCAGCCGGGCGGCGATAAGTTTTCCTATCACTTCACTATTAGGAGTCTCCAGATGAACATTATTAAACGCGGGACCGCTCGTCTTGCTGGTGCCCTGCCGGCAGTCGCCTTGTGCTTGCTTCTTCTTTTCATGGCTTCTTGTGCCTCCACCCACGTCACTGCCAGGATTCCGGGGGAGAAGGCGGTGTCATCACTCGAGTACATTGAGCTGGGCGGGGCAAGGCAGCTCACTCTGATCCGCGGTGAGGACGTTTCCAAGCCCATCCTACTCTTCATCCATGGTGGGCCGGGCGTGCCCTTCATTCCCTTCGAGTGGATGCTGCGCGGGTTGGAGAAGGATTTCATCGTGGTATTCTATGACCAGCGTGGGGCGGGCCGTTCCTTTCCCAAGCAGGTTGAGGAGGACGCCACGATCAGGCAGTATGTGGATGATGCCGAGCAACTCATCGACATCCTCCTTGCCCGATTTGGCAAGGAGAAGCTCTACGTCTTGGGCCACTCCTGGGGCTCCATCCTCGGGCTGACCGTAGCCAGCGAGATTCCGGACAAGCTCTATGCCTACATCGGCATGGGGCAGATGGTGGATGGGCTGCGCAATGAGGCCGATGCCCATGACTTCAGCGTCCGACGTGCCACTGAGCGGGGGGATGCGAAAGCCCTCGCAGCCTTGGCCAAGCTCGTGCCACCCTACCTGGACAAGGACGGCAATCAGGTTGAGTCCCAGCTCAAGGAGGCCCGGCTCTGGCTGGACCGCATGGGCGGGGTCTACTGGGACTCAAAGAAGTGGAGCAATGGTAAGCTCATTCCGCTCCTCCTTAAGTCCAGCGAATACAACCTTTTCGACCTCCTTGACGCTGAAAAGCGCGGCCGCGGCGCCGCTCGGGTGGTTTGGAAGGAACAGATGGCTGTCAACTTCGTCAAAACAGTCCCGAAGCTGGATGTTCCGATCTATCTGTTTATGGGCAAGACCGACTACAACACTAGCGTAGACTTGGCCCGGGAGTACTATGAGAAGGTTGAAGCCCCAAAGGGTAAAAAATTCATTACCTTCGAGAGGTCCGGCCACAGCCCCTTCCTTGAGGAATATGATGCCTTCGCCTCGGCACTGTTAGAGGTAAAAGCGGAAACCTACGCTGAATGATGGGACAGGGGCGACAAAACTCACTATCAAGCGGGCATGCCGGGCCTAAGGCCCCGTGTCGAACACCACCCGCACGTACGAGGCCTGGCGGAGCCGTCGGGCAGAGGGGTGTCGGGGCGTTGTGGAGGTCGCGGTCTACAACCGGCAGGTGCTGACTTATTTTTTGCTCAGTTATGCCTTCCCTGGCGGCTGCCATAATCGTCGGCACCCTGGAAGGGCGAAAAGGTGTGACCCGCCTATTCGGTAAATTTTTCCGGTTCCGGATGGCTGCCCGCTGGTATCTGACGGCGCTCATCCCGATTGGACTGGCGATAGTATCTGTTTTGGCATATCGGTTATCCGGCGGTTTGCCGCAGGGGGGAGTCAGATTAACACCTGCATTCTGGGTTAACCTGGTATTGTTTCACCTCCTCACCGGCCCAACCGGTGAGGAACCGGGCTGGCGAGGGTTTGCATTACCACGTTTGATGCAGCGCTTCTCCCCTCTCAAAGCGGGCTTGATCCTTGGGGTCTTGTAGAGCTTCTGGCACCTGCCTCTCTGGTTAATTAGCGGTTATGCTTGGCCGACGTTACTGCTATATATTCTGGTGTTCAACATTGCCATGATTTCGTTCAACCTGCTGATGACCTGGATCTACCTGCGAGTTCCGGACAGCCTGGTGCCCATGTTCCTTGCCCATTTCACGTTCAATTTCTTTTTGATGTTGGCTGGGCCCAAAGGACTTGGTCTCGGTGCAACCATGCCGCTCTTTACCTGGTTGGCCGGGTTCACGCTTGTAACTGCAATTGCCCTATGGGTTTTGCATGCGAAGCACTACTCACAATCTTCCAGCTCGAACCACGCGCCACTCCGCCTTGCTCTTTAAATTCATAGGTTAAAGAGAGCGAAATTGAGGCGGAAAGAGCATTAGATAATACAAAAAATGTTATACCCTTATTTTAGTTTGTGCCTTATAATTGCCCATGTCCATACCGATTTTAGCCACTAAACTGTATATCCCCCTGCCTCTGCCTAATATTTTCATCCGCCCCCGCCT
>SPDA01000059.1 GCA_004525155.1 Spirochaetales bacterium | reverse complement strand
GGTTGACGCGGTTCTTCCGGCGTATGCCGGCCGTGTCCAGAATCCGGAAACTCCGGCCCTTGAAGGCAAAAAAACCTTCAATTACATCCCTCGTGGTGCCGGGAATAGCCGAAACCAGGGAGACATCCTTGCCTGTGAGGGTGTTGACGAGGGTCGATTTACCCGTATTCGGTTTGCCGAGTATGGCAAGCCGGATGCCTGCCTCTCCCCGGACGGGAGCCTCGGTTTCGCCGGCCGGCCCCAAAAAATCGACTATGGCTTTTTCCAGTTCTTCCATGCCCCTGCTGTGGGCCGCGGAAATCCCTAGGGTCCGGCCGAAGCCCAAGGAAAAATGGTTCCAGAGCAGGTCGTCCCTGCCCGGAGTGTCCATCTTGTTGACCACGAGCAGGACCTTGCTGCTGTAAGCCCTCAGCTGGTCGCAGAATTCCTCGTCTTCCGGTGTAAATTCGATTATATCAAGTACAAAAAGGATGAGCGCCGCCTCGGACAGGGACTTGAAAATCCTTCCGTTTATGAGGTCATCCATAGCGTCGCGCTCCAGTTTAAACCCGCCGGTATCCACCAGTGCAAAGGACCTGCCTTCGATGGTACAGGGTGATTCAACCGGGTCCCGCGTTACCCCGGGCATGGCGTCCGTAATGGCGCGCCTGCGGCCGAGAAGACGGTTAAAAAGGGTTGACTTGCCGACATTCGGTCTGCCGACAATTACAACTTTCTGCAGGGCGGCGGGTCTTTCAATAGGAGAGAAGTTCAAATCGTTCATTCATCCACTTTTTTAAAAAAATTTCTATTTCCTCGTGAGAACGCATATCCATGATAATGCCGACAAGTTCCTCGGCCTCGGTCATGGATATGGACCTTATTATACTCTTTATTTCCGGAATACCAAAGGGGCTCATGCTGTATTCGTCCAGGCCCAGCCCCAGGAGAATAACGGAGGCCAGCGGATCACCGGCCATTTCGCCGCACATTCCAACCGGAATGCCGTGGGCATGGGCGCCCTCCACAATCATTTTAATAAGCCGTATGACGCCGGGGTGGAAAGGTTCATACAGGTAGGCTATCCGCTCGTTTCCCCTGTCCACGGCGATGGTGTACTGAATAAGATCGTTGGTGCCGATTGAAAAAAAGTTGACTTTTCTGGCAAGGATGTCCGCGGTAAGCGCCGCGGACGGAACCTCGAGCATGCTTCCGATAGGGATGTCCTCCTTGAAGGGTATCCCGTCCCTTTTACATTCATCCCGGACGTCATGGTAGACGTCGAGCACGTTGTTCAGTTCCTCGATGCCGGAAATCATGGGAAACATGATGCGGAGATTGCCGTACACCGAAGCACGCAGCAGGGCCTTGAGCTGGGTTTTGAAAATATCGGGCCTGGCCAGGCAGAAACGGACAGCCCTCCAGCCCAGGATTGGGTTTCGTTCATCGAAGCCTTCCACGTCCGGTATAACCTTGTCGCCGCCCACATCCAGGGTCCTTATGGTGACAGGTTTATCCTTCATACCCTTAAGCACCTTGGAGTAATACTCGTACTGCCGGTCTTCCGAGTAGAGTCCGCCGTACTGAAGGAACAGATATTCGGAACGGAACAGGCCTATACCGTCGGCGCCGTGGGATTTGACCGATTCCAGCTCCTCCAGCACCTCGATATTCGCTTTGAGTTCTATGGTTTTCCCGTCCCTCGTCTCGGCAGGCAGCTCATTCAAGGTCAGCAGATCAATTTCGCGCTTCTGCCATAGATGCATGATTTTCAGGTACTGGGCCAGGGTTTCCTTGTCCGGCTGCACGATAACCTGGCCCCTGTTTCCGTCGATAATGATGTCGTCCCCGGTACGCACGTACTTGACGATGTTGGAAAGTCCCAGGACCGCCGGTATTTCGAAAGAACGGGCGAGGATGGCCGTATGGGAAGTCTTGCCGCCGGCATCCATGGCTATGCCCTTTATCATCCGTTTGTTCATCTGCAGAGCGTCGGAGGGGAGAAGATCGTGGGTTACCAGGACCACTTCCTTTTCAAGGTCCGCAAGGGAAATCCTTTCGCGGTACATGAGGTGGTTCATGATCCGTTTGGAAATGTCCAGGAAGTCGATGACTCTTTCCCGTAAATACTGATCGTTCACCGCCTCGAGTTTCCGGGTGTAGGCTTCCATCACCTGGAAGAGGACCCATTCGGCGTTTTTCTGATGGGTCAGCATGTTTTCATTTACCCGGTCAAGCAGTTCCGGGTCACTCAGCATGAGAAGATGGGAATCGAGGAATTTCCCCTCCTCCACCTTCTTCTCAATCACCGTTCTTTGCTTCAGGGCCAGGATTTCATCTTCCGCCTGCTTTCGCGCTTCCTCGAAACGGGCAAATTCGAAGGAGATCTGCGATTCCGGGATATCGTAATTGGGGATTTTGAGTGATTCATCTAAATAAAGAAACACGCTTCCAATAGCAATTCCCGGGGAAGCGGAGATACCTTTTATCGTTTTCATTTTTTCAATTTACTATACGCATTTTTAGCAGAACAGTCAAATAGGAAGGGGATTTTGCCGATAACAAGGATGATGATAAAGAAGAAAAGAGGTTTTCCTCTAGGCTGCCTCTTCTGGGTTGCCCTGCTGCTGCTGGTGTTTGTCGTTTTTCTTTTCAACAGGAAGACCATCGAACAGGTACTGAAATCAACCAATTTCTTCAACCTGGTAAGCCGGGGAAAAGAGGAGAAGGAGCCGGGAGGACCGGAAACCGGACCGGAGGACGTCAAACCGGAACCGGGGCCTGCCGTCACCACCCAGCCGGAAAAGGTCGAGCCGGAAGTCAAACGTCCCGTGAATGTACAGCCGGAACCCGTCAAGCCTGAACCGCAGGCTCCTTCGCTTAATGTCAGGAACGCCAAACTCTTTTTTATCGACGTAAATCAGGACGGACAGATAAACCTTAAAAGCGTCATCAGGCCGGTTACCTATTCGGATTCCCCGCTCACGGAAACCCTTCGGGCACTGCTTAAAGGTCTTCTGCCTTCGGAACTCAACATGGAACTGCTCACTCTGATACCGGAACATACGGAACTGCGTTCGGTCCGGATGTCCGGCGGGACCGTCTATCTCGATTTTAATGAGTCCTTCCAGTTCAACAGTCTCGGGCGGGAGGGTCACATTGCCCAGCTCAAGCAGGTGGTCTACACGGCCACAGAGTTTCCTTCTGTCAAAAATGTTCAGATTCTTATTGACGGGGAAGAGCGAGAATTCCTGGGTCCCGAAGGCGTATTTATAGGGAAGCCCTTGACCAGGGAATCCTTTTAGCCTGCTTCAGCCCTGCAGGAGCCGCTGAATGCACTGGCTGTTGTCGAGAAGTGCGCTCAAACTCCTGTTGTGGTGCAGCCGGTGAATGATTCTCGCAAAAAGCGGGGCGACATTGACCGAAACGTACCATTCCCTGGACAAAAGCTTTTCGTCGTGAAACACGGCATTGGTGCCTACGACCCTGTAAAAAATGCCGCGCCTGTAGGCCTGTTCGAAATGCTCCACGGCGTCTCCCGAGAACAGGGGCAGGCTGATGGCTGCGATAATTTTTTCGGCCCCCATGCTTTTAAGATACTCCATGGCCTTTATAAGGGTCCCGCCGGTACCCAGGAGGTCATCCGCCATGAACACTGTTTTCCCTTCCACGGAACCCAATAGCCGCATATTGGTGATGTTGTTGTCACTGGCATTCTGGGTTACTCTCGAGTAGTCCCTCTCCTTGTACAAAAGGGCAAGGGGCTTCTGGAGATTGCCGGCGTAATACTTGTTTCTGTCCACGGCCCCGGTATCCGGGGAAACAACCACGAGATTGGGATCCTTGAGGTCCAGGATGGAGGCGAGCTTTTTCAGGGTCTGATAGGACCCGTGAAGATTCTCGAGCCTTAAGTGGTTGAACGTGTTCTCAATTTCTTTAGAATGGATGTCCAGGGTGATTATCCGCGAGACCCCCATGTATTCCAGGGTCCTCCCGAACCAGGAGGCGGTAAGAGCCTCCCTTCCCTTTTTTTCGTGCTGTCTGCTGAAGGGATAGGCGGGAATGACTACGGTAATCCTCTCCGCCCCCGCCTGAAAGGCGGTGTCCACGGCTACAAACAGCGAGAGGACGTGATCATTAACGGACAGGAGATACTCGTCCTCGCATTTGTTGAATTTCCGGGGATAATGGTTTTCGACATCCTGAAAAATGTACACGTCCTTACCGCGTACACTGCTCTGCAGTTCCGCCTTGAATTCCCCGTTTGCGAACCGGGTAAACTTCACGGGAATCCTGAAATGTTCGGTACTGACAGGCAGCGACATGCCGGGCGATACTACTTCCGGAGCGTAGAAGTCTTCCAGAAAACTGATGCGCCGGATCACTTCCTTGCTGCTCATTTTGTAGTGCCGGGATAATACCTCGGCCTTATGTTTTAACTTTTTTCTATGTATCGCCGCGAGGTGTTTGAGAACTTCATCGGCAAAACTCGCACCCCCGGGACAGGCCAGTATGCCTAAGCCGGCAGGTTGTCGAAATACCATGAACGTAATCTATCATGGCACCGTTTTCAGGTCAATATAAGAGGATTCCGGGGGCTCAGCGTTTCCATGCATTCCGGAAGAGAATATCATCCATAGGCTTGCGCATCTTGACCGCGGCGGAAGGATCTTTCGGATACCCAAGTGCCAGCAGCTCAACGACGCGTATGTGCGCCGGGATACCCAGAATTTTCTTTACCGTCTCCGGGTCGAACGCGCCGATCCAGCAGGTCCCCAAACCCTCGGCAGCGGCGCACAGCGTTATGTGATCCACCGCTATGGCAACGTCGATGGGGAAGCAGGGAAGACCGCACTTCATGTTATGTCCGTCCGTTTCCGCGCAGCAGGCTATGATGACCGGAGCCTCCGCCAGGAAAGCCTGGTTCGCGCCCTCCTCCGCCAGCCGGCCGATGAAAGTTTTATCGGTAACAAGAACAAACCGCCATTCCTGCCTGTTGCTCGCAGAGGGGGCAAGCCGGGCGGCGGAAAAAATCCGTTTCAGTTTTTCCTCCTCAACCGGTCTGTCCTCGTAGGAACGCACGCTTTTCCGCAGGGTGATCGCTTCGTATACATCCATGGCTGTCTCCTTTACGTTCTTCTACGGGCGAAAAGATCCCGGAAAACTGTGGAAATTCCCCGGCGCTTCTGAACCTGCTTCTGACCGGTAAATTTCTCGAGATCCTCCTCCTTACCGACCACAAGGAGCATGTCATCCTCCTGGAGCCTGTATTCGGGAGAAAAATATTCGTAGTCCTCGGACTGTTCCTTGCGTATGGCTATGACGGTGAGACCGGTATTCTTCCGGATATCCGCCTCAACCAGGGTTATGTCTATATACTTCTCCGGTATTTTTGTTTCGGCTATGGCCATACCGTTGCCTATAGGCAAATAATTAAACAGGAGGGAGGAGACCAGCAGGGGCGTTATGCGCTTCGCCGCTTCCCGGTTGGGGAAAATAATCCGCGTGGCGCCCACGATGGAAAGAATCTCCCCGTGTCCATCGGACTCCGCCGTTGCGATAATATCCTTTATACCGTGCTTCTTGAGATAATTCGTTACCAGAATGGATGCCTCGGTATTGTCACCCAGATCGACGATGGCGGCGTCGATGGTCGGCGGAATGAGTTTCACGATTATTTCCTCGTTAATCGCGTCCGCAATATAGGCGGCCGTCACCTGATCCTTCATGGATTCGATTCGTTCCTTGTCTTTATCGATTATGAGAATTTCACATTCCGTTTTGGAAAGCTCCTCTATCATCCGTCTGCCGAATTTACTTACTCCGATAATCGCAAATTGTTTCATTATCCGATTAAAACCTCCCCTTCAGGATAGTCGACTTTTTTGTCCAGCATGCTCAAGGACCCGGGTATGGCGATAAGGATGAGCCCTACTCTTCCCGCAAACATGGTGAGTATGATGACGATTTTACCTGCAGCCGAAAGGCCCGCTGTAATTCCCAGCGAAAGGCCTACCGTACCGAAGGCGGAAAAACTCTCAAATACAATCTCGATAAAAGACGGGTGCGAGGCATTGAAGATGTTTTCCGTAATCGTCAGCAAAAAGATGCAGGAAAAGAGAATTATTAGCGCCTTGATGAAAAAAAGCTGCGCCTGGGATATTCTCTGAGGCGGGACATTCCGGTTGAAAACAGCCAGTTCCCCTTCCTGGCTCCGGCTTTTAAGCGCTGCACCGATTATCAGGAAAAAAGTGGTAACCTTGATGCCGCCGGAAATGGACCCGGGCGAACCGCCTATGAACATGAGCGGCAGGGTCAAAACCTTTGAAGGAACGGAAAGCGCGGCCTGGTTTATAGTATCGAACCCGGCCGTCCTGTCGGTAACCGCCTGGAAAAACGCATTGAGAAATTTCAGACCGAAGGGCATCCCTTTGAAAGCGCCGCGGCTTTCTAAAATCAGGTAGGCCAGGGTGCCCGCAGCGATAAGAGCAGCGGAAACACTGAGCGCTAATTTCGAGTGGAGTGAAAGATGCTTCTTTTCCCGGCTTACACGTTTTGTGCAGTCCCTTATTACAACAAAGCCGATGCCGCCGGTAAAAATAAGAGCCGGTATAACCAGCAGGACGGGTACATTCGCTGCATAAGCTTCGAGATTCGAGGAAAAAAGTGAAAACCCGGCGTTGCAGAAGGCGGAAACCGAATGAAAGAGCGCCGTAAAATAGGTATGCTGAGGAACCGTTTTCCGGAAGGCAGCGAACAGGACAAGGCTTCCCGCCAGCTCAATGAGAAAAGTCGTAATGATTATTTCGCGGACAATATTCCTCGCCTTGTACTCAACCGAATCGAGATAGTAGGTCTTTATCATGCCCGCACTGGCCAGGGATATTTTCCGCCTCGGTGTGGCAAGATAGAGGGTGGAGAAGGTGATTATACCCAGGCCCCCGGACTGTATCAGAAAAAGAATAACAAGTTTCCCGAAGGTGGTATACAAGGCCGTATCAACCGTGATGAGCCCGGTTACGCATACCGCGGATACGGATGTAAAGAGCGCATCTATAATCGTAAGCCTCTCCGGCCCCCTGAAAGAAACAGGCAGGTACAGCAGCGCGCATCCGAAAATCATTAGGCCGATAAAATAAACCAGCAGGTACGTTTTTTGAGTAAGGTGAATGCCCCGTCTCACAATCCGTAAATGGTGGAGTTTTTTCCCGATTATTACAAGGGGGGGATATAAGTTTTTTTTAAATTTATGCGTCCGCCGGTAACAGAAACGCTTGTTACAGGTGTTTAACCTGTATATTATCAGAAAACAAATATATTCAAGGAGTATACATTTATGCGTAAAATTCTACCAGTTCTTATCATCGTTTTGATTATTTCAGCCAGTGCCTGCAGCCTAGGTATTGGAATGATTTTCGGTTCCGGTATTATCGAAGAACGGAGTCTTGCGGTCGAGAATTTCAGCTCCGTAAGCACCGGTTTCGGCATGAAAATTACAATTACGGAGGGAACCTCCTACAGCGTCGTGCTCCGATCCGACGACAACATAATAGACAAAATCCGTTATGAGATTACGGGAACCACCCTCAGGTTTTATTTGGATCCTTTATTATCCATCAATACCCATAAACTGGAGGCGGACATTACCATGCCTCTTCTCGACGGGGTTTCCTTGAGCGGCGGCGCTGTCGGAACGGTAACGATGAACACTGTTCCCCAGACCCTCACTTTTGTCCTGTCCGGCGGTTCACGCCTCCATGGATTAATAAGCGCCGGGACCTGCAGCACGGACCTGTCCGGAGGCAGTACGCTTACACTCAGCGGTTCCTGTGGCTCTTTGACCGCAGGCGCTAGCGGCGGGTCGGGCCTCAATTTCAGGAACTTCAGGACCGATTCGGCCAGCGTGGGCCTGTCCGGAGGCAGCCATATGGATCTCGCGGTTTCCGGAAGTCTGAGCGCGGATCTTTCCGGCGGCTCACGGCTTACCTATTACGGAAACGCCGTATTGGGCAGTATGAACATCAGCGGCGGATCGATCCTCAGACAGAGTAATTAATAACTCAAGGCACGAACACCAGGCACGCGGCGCGCACAGGCATGCCGCGTGTTTTTTTTCAGTATACATAATAGCACAACAAATGACCTTCACCTTTTTCAGCCCCCCCCTTTGCTATACAAATAATACCATGAGATATACTTGACAGCTAAACATTATGACGTTATTATGTAATTAGGTTTGGTGAGGGATGAGGATAACACGATCGGTTATTAATTGTAACATAAGAGAAACATAATCCCTGAAGAAGGGGCTGCAGTTCAGTGACTCAAAATTACTTTGTTGGATGCATGTATATCGTAGATATACACGAAAATAACCAAGAAGGGGCAAATTTATGCTGAAAAGAGTAGTGATTTTCATTGTTCTTCTGATTACGGCCACGACTTTCACCTTTGCAGGCGGGAGTAAGGAAAAAGCCGCATCGCCGGAACCAAAAGCAGGCACTCAACAGAAGGCGCCTGAAACAGTATTGGAAGAGGGAATGGTAGATACTTCAAAGTACAAGGTAGACGGTAAAGTAACCATAGGAGTTTCCTATGAGGGACCAATCAACGATTATTCAAAATCCATGCTTTATCATATTCAGTATCAGCTTGAACGGAAATATGCCGCCAGGGTTGAAAATGTAATTTATGCGCCCGCTGACGGG
>SPDA01000176.1 GCA_004525155.1 Spirochaetales bacterium | reverse complement strand
TTGTCGCGCTGCGGCCCGGAGGCGTAGAGGCAGTGTCTGCACTTTGAAGTACAGTTGTAATTCGTGATGACCCCGCCGGAGTTAAGGCGGCTGATTCGGGGAACGTTTTTTGTATATTCCATTGTCTCACCGGGAAAGTGCCTGTCTGTTGAAATAAATCTATGCCAATAATGCATTCCGGTCAATAATATGCTACTATCTTTCATATTTTCATTCGCCGAGGTGCGCCATGACATCGTCCCTTCTCTCCATAGTTATCGCGTTTGCCGCCTATTCCATCATGAACATCGGTCAGGCGGTACAGAAAATCGGGCTCACCATCATGCCAAAAAAAAAGGTCCCCGGCGCTGTTCTCTGGGTGCTCGGTCTATTCTCCGCGACAGCCGCAACCTTTCTCATCATGTGGGCCGTATCCCTGGGCAGCGTGGCCCTGGTCGGCGCCATGGCGGGTACCGGGCTGGCCTCTCTTACCCTGTTCTCCCGCTTCGTGATGAAGGAAAAATCGGGCCTAAAAGAAATAATAGGTGTTGCGCTGATTTTTACCGCAGCCGTCGTTATAGGCATCGCCGCTCGTAAAAGTGCCGATTCTGAAATCAGGCTCATCCGCCATTACATCTTCGGAGGGGTTGTATGCGTGCTGTACATGCTCGGCTGGCTTATATTCGCGAAAAAGCCCCGCATAGCAGGACCGCTTATCGGAGGGTTCGGAGGCGCCCTGGGCGGCCTGATACCGCTGTTTCAGAAAATCGCTTCCTCCTCTATCGGTGTCGAACACTCTTTTGTTAAAGCCGCAGCCGTTCCTGCGGAAACAGCTGCCCTTATCCGGCGGCTGCTTTCCCTTTTCGCGAATCCCTTCGCCGTTATCTGGATCGCCCTGTCCCTGCTTTCTGTATTCGTGCTTCAGTTCTCCTACAAAAAAGCGGAAGCGATTCGCATTATCCCCGTGTTTACCGTCAACTTTATCATCATACCGGTGGTGGGCGGGGTCCTGAGCTTCGGGGAAGCACTGGCGGCCGTTCAGTGGATCGGCGTGGCCGTTATAATCGGCGCAGTCTGCCTTATCACCTTCAGCTTCGGGAAAGGGGCAGACCGACAAGGTCCGGCGAACCCGTAATTTCTCCGTATAGGGTCCTCTCGAGAAACACTTCCGTACCGTCGGCGGTTGCGGCTATCCTGTCGTCGAGCCTGAATTGAGCGTCGTCGCTGCTCGTACCCGCTTCCCGCGCCAGCTTAAGGAGCTCGTCCCTCAGGGCCCCTTCCGCAAATTCGGAGGCTTCTTCAAACCGTTTGAATCTCCTGAGCTCCCTGAGGCCGTGGACAACGTAATCCCCGTTATTGTCGGGAATTATATGCACCATCCTGTCCACATGTACCACGCTTGTAATGGCGCCCACGGCATTAGCCACAGCAGCATGCTCAGGAATGATAACCTCGGCATCCACCTTCTCCTTGGCTGGCAGAAGAAAGAACTCTACAGGCGCGCCTAACCCGATAATCGGCTTTTTGAAAGTCGCCTTAATATGAAAACGCTCATCCTGCTGCGTGAGCAGGGCGTCAAACAGAATCCTGCAGGAGGGACAGTCGTCGCTTTCATCGAGGCCTGTTTCGAGGTTGAGCTGTTTCTTTATAAGCTCCTCTATCAGCCTGTCGGTAATGCGCTTCATGACCAGCCGGCAGAAATCATCAAGCCCGAGCTTCATCCTCCTCGCGTAGATTTCAGCCATGAATTTGGAAGCCTCACCGTTCCACAGGGATACTTCGCCTAGAACGTGCAGAATATCGGTAGGGGTAAGTCCACAGCGCTGGACAATATATTCCTCCTCCAGCCTGCCGGTCATAAGCATCATCCAGTGGCTCCTGCCGCTCCTCTCCGCCAGCTCCAGCAGGGAACAGGGTCCATCTTCAAGGACACGAAGGATCGAAGCCTCCTCTTCCGCCGGACTGCCCGCCGGCTTTTTCCCGGTCAGTACAAAAAACTGGATGGGTTTCATGGTACTCATGAAGTAATCCCTGTTATCGGAGATATAGCCGAACTGCCTTTCGAGATCATAATTGGCGCCGAGCCAGCACAAAGGCGCTATTCTGCGCGGACCGATTGAAAGATCCTGCTCCTCGAAAAGGATGGCGCTGTCCCCGCCGAGCCCCAGGGTACTGAGGTCCAGGGCCTTTACATGGGTGCGCCAGCCGCCGACCTTGGCGCCCTGCGTGGTCACCTCAACTCTGCCCCGGCGCAGGCAGCCGATATCCGAGGTTGTACCGCCCACGTCGACAACGGTGGCATCCTCAATACCAGTAAGAAACCTGGCCCCGGCTATACTTGCGGCAGGACCGGAAAGAATGGTTTCTATGGGCCGTTCCCTTGCAAGAGCGCCGGTTATGAGGGTACCGTCGCCCTTGACAACCATGACCGGCGCCGTAACATGGCGGGACGCCAGGGCCTTTTCAACATCTTCCAGGAATTTTTCCAGGAGGGGAATAATCCGCGCGTTTAAGACCGCGGTATTTGCCCGCACGTAGAAGTTGAGCAGGTCTGAGAGCTCGTGTCCGCAGCAGACGCTTAGGCCCGTTTCCTCCATCAGGATTTTCTTGACTTCAAGTTCGTGGGCGGGATTCACCGCACCGGCGTAACCGGACACGGCGAATACGCTCACCCCTTCCCGGTCCAGCAGGCGCCGCGCCTCCCTTTTTACCTGTTCAGGGTCGATCGGCTCCGTCTCCATTCCCGTTATGGTCATCCTGCCGCTTATTACGCTCACCGTGTCAGCCTGAAGCTGATCCAGATCCACAATGCTGCCCTGTTCGAGATTCGCGGGCATCAGAAGAAGCCCCACTTTCTGGCCCTGGCCTTCCACGATGGCGTTGGTGGCCAGCGTCGTGGATACAGCCGCAAGCTCCACCTTGGGCAGGAGTTCCGGAGAGAGCATGTCGACGGCCGCCGAAATACCCAGAGTAAAATCCCATTTGGTGGTCAGGGCCTTGCCTTTACTGAGTATTTCCCTGGAACTGAAATCATGGATAACAGCATCCGTGTAGGTCCCGCCCGCGTCAATGCCGAGTCCGATCCGCTGCCTGCGCTGCTGTCCTCCGGATATGCCGCCGTTTCCTGCCGGACTGCCGCCCTGTTTCCGCAGCGGCTGCTTCGCGGCGCCTGAAACCGGATAGGCTTCCAGCCTTTTCGACAGAGTGTTATAGGCGGTCACATAATCCGGGGGAACGAGGAGAATATCGTCCGTGCTTTCCCCGGCCTTGAGAAGTTTTTCGAGAATATCCTGGGTGCCTTCAATACGCTTGTATTTCCAGCCGAATTCCTGCGCCATTGCCCGTGCATGATCGGCGTATTTTTCGGGCTCGCCGGAGCCGGTATCGATGAAAGCAGCGCGGGAATAATTCTGCTTCCAGCTGTCGAGGAAAGTCAAAATTGCGTCCGCGTTTTTTTCACCGTATTTTTCAGTGAGTTCCCCGCGCTTTAGCCGGTAGATCTCGTCCTCCTTCGAGGTTATACGCTCCTGCCCTGCCTGTTTCGGCTGGACCTGCTCTTCGTACCAGCCTGCCGAAAAATAATAGGTCCCGGGGGCGTCGGAGAATTCCTTCCTGTAGGCGGCATCGGATCCGAGGAAAAGGGAAATACAGTCGTGGACTCTCGGTACGGCGAGGGGGATTCCCCGTGCCTTCAAATCGACCGTTCCCCTGCCGCAGAGCCCGTAACCCAGGGCTATCCGCGAATAGTTGTTACCTCCGGCTGCCCCTTCAGCGGAAACGCGGTCCACGGACTCCTGGAGCCGCTTTCGAAGTTCCGCCGGCGAGGCATGCAGTCCGCCGGGAAGATATTCCGCCGTTATCTGAACCCCCGCCTTTTCGGCGGCCGGGGGTATGTCGTAGCGAAGTACGCCGCAGGCGATAATGTAAATGTGCTGTCTGTTGTTCATCGTAATCCGTTGTCCTTGCAATGGTTTTTACATGTCGGAAGAATAATACACCGTCGTAACAAAATGTTAAATATCAGGTGTTTGTTATTTCTTTATCCCGTATTCCATAATCGTGTCGTACATGGAAAGAACATTTTCGAGAGGCGTCTCTTCCAGGAGGTAATCATGGCTCGCGCCGGCGACATAGCCGCCTCCCGGCGCCATGATGCCGAGAATCCGCAGGGTTTCCTGCCGGGCTGTTTCAGGCGTGCCTTCGATAAGGGCTGACTGGCTGTCAATGGCGCCGTTTAACAGAAGCTTCCCCCCGAAATCGCGCTTAAGTGATGAGGGTTCCATGCCCGTGGTGAAGGGCTGCAGCGCGTGGACGCCGTCCAGACCCGCTTCAATCATCATGGGGATAAGGGGCCGGAAACCGCCGCAGCAGTGGAGCATCACTTTCTGGCTGTACCTGCGGCCCAGATCAATGAGCCGCTTCAATGAAGGCATGATAAACCTTTCGAACAGATCCGCTCCGACGAGGGGGCCGGTCTGGGACCCGAAATCGTTGCCGATAAAAAATATGTCGATCGCGTCCCCTGCTGCCTCGAACATGTTTTCGCTAACCTTGAAATAAAAATCAGTCACTTTTTCAAAGAGAAGCGAAACCACTTCAGGACAGTCGTACATCATGTAGTAGAGCTGTTCCATGCCGGTGAGGTCGATGACATCGTGCCAGAAGGGGGACCAGTCGCCGCCGAGCATGGCGTATTCCCCTTTCCACGCGAGGGCTTCGGAACGTGCCGAGGAGACATCCATCCAGGCCGGGTCGGGCCAGGGGAAATCGAGAACTTCCTTCACCGTGGAAATATTTTTAAGGGGGTGTTCAGTCGGCTGTCCGTATCCCAGGCCGGTGCGTTCAATGCCGAAGGGACTCCGCCAGGTGCAGCCGGGCGAAAGATTCATGTCCGGTCCGGCGTACTTCGCATAGACACGGCGGAAATCGTCGCCTATCCTCAGCCGGAAGCCTTCCTCGTCAGTCCCCAGAACTGTTTGAGCTTTTACAAGAAATTCCGGCGATGCTCCGCACCAGCAGGGCACCCGGTCCGGTTCACGGTGATCAAATGAAAGTCTGACACGTTCGCGTGATGTCATATATTGAGTGCCTCCGGATAATGAGAGATTGTAAAAAATAAACGCGCGGCTTTTAAGCATTTCGCTTCATAAGCCGCGCGTCATTGGTCAATTTAAGACCCGTCTCACTGTTACCACTGAGCGGGATAGAACTGATCGACGTTGCTCTTGTCGATGAGTTTCTTCGGAATATTCCTTACCGAATCAACCTTAAGACCGTTAAACCAGTCGGCAGCAGTTTTAATCGCAAGGGCGCCGTCGCCTTCGGAGGTCTGGTAGGTGATATACATGATATCGCCAGCTTTGACAGCATCCATACCGACCTTTGAGTTGCCGGCCGCAATAACCATGACATCCTGCCTGCCCGCCTTCTTGAGCGCTTCGGCAATACCGAGGGCCTGGGAAGAGTCGTCAGCGGCGCAGATGCCTTTAAGGTCTTTGCCGAACCTGGTGAGCCAGTCGGATACGAGCTGCATGGTCTTGTCTGCTTCGAAACCGGGCGCCTGGGCATC
>SPDA01000598.1 GCA_004525155.1 Spirochaetales bacterium | reverse complement strand
TCGAAGTCGCGGCGCTCGCACCCGCTGCTTTTTTGCCGGTTTTACCCGGGATGATGGAACCTGAAATACAGGAGCCTGCTGCTGCCGGTGAACCCGTAGAGGTTGCCGGTCCGGTGGAAGAACCCCCGGTTGAGGAAGGTCCCTTTGTGACCGAGCTGGGCGGAGAAGCGCCCGCGGACGGAGCTTCGACTATAGCCCTGGCCACAGTTCTGCCGGAAATAAGCGAAGAAACCCAGCCTGACTCGCCCGATAGGCCTGCCGCAGCGGATATGGAAGCGATTAATCCCGTCCCGGCGGAGGACCCTGTGCTGGCCCTGGCTGATGTGCCTCCTGAGGGCGGCCCCTCCATCACGGAATTTACAAACGGTAACGCCCCGGCAGCGGTGGAAGAACCTGCCGCGGAAATTGCCGTCACCGCTTTACCAGCCGTGACGGAAGAGGCCGCCGGCACTGCCGCCCTTGTTGAGACACCGGTTTTAGAAGAAACCGGACCTGTCATAGCAGAATCGGAGACGGTGCCTCCCACGGTTCCGGAACCGGGAACAGCAGATTTAAGCCTGATGCCCGCGGAACCCAGGCCTCCCCTGGATCTGTCACCCCTCGCGGCGGAAGAAGTATCTCCTTCCCTGGGAGAAGGAAAAGCCTCCGCAGCCCTTGCTCTTGCTGAAAATCCTGCCAGACCCGAACTGCCTCCGGAAAAGGCAGCAGGCGTTACTGTAACGGAAGAATCGCATCCTTCACCGGCAGAAACAGCCCTTGTGCTTGAGCCTTCGGTCATGAAACCGCCGGAACCGGCGGCTGAGGTACAGCCGGCGGCTGAGGTACGGCCGGCGGCAGGGAAACAGCCTGTTGAGACGAAGACAGACATAAGAATTGCACTTGCGGATAAACTGCAGAAAGGTTCCTATTACCTGCAGCTCGGCGTGTACGCGGAGGCTGATTCCGCAAAACGTCTCGCGGACAGGTATTCGCCTTCCTTCCCCGTGTCCATTTACAAACCCGACGGCGACAAGTTTTACAAGGTGCTCCTCGGTCCTGTAAACGAGGATGAGACGGGAAGTCTCCTGTACAACTTCAAGGCCAAGGGATTTAAGGACGCCTTCATAAGGCAGGAAAAGTAAACGGCTGATTAATCCTGCCGGTTCTGCTATAATCCTGCCGTGAACAGAGAGGAAGCGGCTGCCGAAATCGAAAGACTTTCGGAGATTCTGCGTGCCTGCCAGCATGATTATTACATCCTCGGAAGACCGTCAAAGCCGGACGCGGAATATGACGGTCTTTTTGATTCGCTTCTTGCCCTGGAACGGAGGTTCCCGGGCCTCGTTCAGCCTGATTCTCCGACAAGCAGGGTCGGTTCGGACCTTTCCTCGGACCTGCCGGAGACTCCCCATACCATACCGGTTTTAAGCCTAGACAAGGCCTATACAATCCAGGGTATCCTGGACTGGATGAAGAAAACTGCCGCAAATTTCAAAGGCGGGCTCTCTTTTACGGCGGAAGAAAAAATAGACGGCGTGTCCATCGTTCTGTATTACGAGGAGGGTCTCCTTGTCCGCGGAGTGACCAGGGGAAACGGATACGTCGGAAACGATGTAACCGCAAACATTAAAACAATTAAAACCATTCCCCTGCGTCTTTCAAAACCGGTAAACGTAACGGTAAGGGGAGAGATCTACATGGAAGAGAAGGATTTTTTTTCCGTAAACGAATCCATGGAAGTGCCCTATGCCAACCCCAGAAATTTTGCCGCAGGCGTGCTCCGGAGAATAAAGAGCAGGGAAGTTGCCTCCATCCCGCTGACCATTTTTGTGTACGACGCTTATTTCGGGGAAACCCTTACGGCCAATGTCGAAGCCCTCGGAAAACTGGAATCTCTCGGTTTCCGCCTGAACCGCAGGCGGGGATTTTTTTCACAGGCAGGCCCGCCGGACGAAGCTCCTGCCGGGCTTGAATCGTGGACCTGCGGCGGTCTTGACGATGTTGCCGCATTTATTGAAAAAGAGGAGCAGGATAGGAAAAATCTGCCCTACGCCATTGACGGCCTGGTCATCAAGGTGAACGAGCTCGAGGCGCGGGAAGCTTTGGGATTTACGGGGCATCATCCCCGCTGGGCTCTGGCGTACAAATTTGAGGCTCCCGGCGGCGTTACGACTGTCAAGGCGATAGATGTACAGGTGGGGCGTACCGGCCGGGCCACGCCCGTAGCCCGGGTCGAACCTGTGGAAATAGGGGGGTCCACCGTTTCCAACGCGACCCTCCACAACCAGGATTACATCGATCTCCTGGAACTGGCCGTTGGCGACACGGTAGCGGTATCCAAGCGGGGAGACATTATTCCCGCCGTGGAAAGGGTC
>SPDA01000232.1 GCA_004525155.1 Spirochaetales bacterium | reverse complement strand
TTCGGCAGGAGCCTCAGATTCGGCGCATTTCAGGCCGCTTCGATACTTACCACTACAGGGTTTGTAACGGCGGACTATTCCCTCTGGCCCCATTTCTCTCAAATTGTGCTGTTTGTGCTCATGTTCATCGGCGGCTGTTCGGGCTCCACGGGGGGCGGCATCAAGGTTATCCGCATTCTCACCATGTTCAAGCAGGGAATCGCCACCATGAAAAACGAAATGCACAGGCGCGGCGTTTTCACCGTGCGCATCAGCGGCATGGCAGTCAAGCAGGAGCTGATTAACGAAGTAGCGGGGTTTGTCATTCTTTACATGTCGCTGCTGTTCGCCGTAACGCTGATTGTGGCCACCGGCGGTTATGATATTATCACGTCCTTTACCGCCACCCTCGCCACCCTGGGAAACATCGGTCCAGGATTCGGCAGAATCGGGCCTGTATTCAACTACGGTTTTTTACCGGGTTACATTAAGGGCACACTGATTTTCGTCATGATAGCCGGCCGCCTCGAACTTGTCACGGTGCTGGTGCTCTTCATGCCGAGGTTCTGGAAGAGGTAGTAATGGAAAATATTACATTCGGTCTTACTTCCGAAGAAGCGGCGAAAAGGCTTATGGAATATGGTCCCAACAGGCTTACGGCAAAAAAACAGAAAACGCTTGTCCGGCGTTTTTTCGAACAGCTCAACAATGCCCTCATCTACATTCTTCTGGCGGCGGCTGTCATAAGCGGCCTGGCGGGGGAGGTTTCCGACGCCGTCATCATCGTGGCGGTGGTCCTTGTCAATGCACTGGTCGGCGTCCTGCAGGAGTCGAAGGCGGAAAAATCGCTGGAAGCCCTGCAGAAAATGTCAGCCCCGAAAACCCTGGTGCGCAGGGACGGCATACCTCTCGAGATACCGTCGGAGGACGTGGTCCCCGGAGACCTTGTGCTGCTTGAGGCGGGGCGCGTAATACCCTGTGATCTTACGATTACAGAGGCCGCCAATCTTATGGTGGAGGAATCCGCCCTGACAGGAGAATCCGTGCCTGTGGAAAAGTCAGCCGGTATTGATGATGCCTCCGTTGTAGAAAACGTGTCTCCTGCGGACCAGCCCGGCATGTGCTTCATGGGCACCATCGTCACCTATGGAAGGGGAGAAGGCACAGCCCTGCGCACGGGCATGGAAACGGAAATAGGCAGAATCGCGAAGATGCTCGAACAGGAGCAGGAACTTGCGACCCCGCTTCAGTCCAAACTGTCCCGTTTCGGAAGGACTCTCGGCATCGCGATTCTGATTCTCTGCGGTCTCATGTTCGGTGTTTCCCTTCTGCAGAACTGGATTAAAACCGGCAGCCTCGGCAGGGAAATATTGTTCGAGTTTTTTCTCATCTCCATAAGCCTCGCAGTGGCGGCGATTCCCGAGGGACTGCCGGCAATCGTTACCATCGTCCTGGCCCTGGGCGTGCAGCGGATGAGCAGGGAAAATGCCATTGTGCGGAAACTGCCTGCCGTTGAAACCCTCGGTTCCGTAACGGTCATATGCAGCGACAAAACCGGCACCCTTACGCAGAACCGGATGACTGTCGTACGCATGTATGCCGGGGGAGCCGCTTCGGACGTGGAAGATTTTTCCACGAAGGGGGAGGGTGAAAACCTGCTGGCGGCCTGTCTTGTCCTGTGTAACGATGCGCACTACAGCCTGGACAGCGCAACAGGAGAGGAAAACGAAACCGGCGACCCGACGGAAACAGCCCTCCTCAAGGCAGGCGCGCAGTTCGGCCTGTACAAGGAAGATATCGAAAAGACGAATCCCAGGGTGGACGAACTGCCCTTCGATTCCGGCAGAAAACGCATGACCACCGTCCATGAAAGGCAGGGGGAACGGACCGCCTATACCAAGGGGGCGACGGACAGCGTGCTGGAGGTGTGCACCCATATTTTCAATGGTGAAGGAATAGGGCCGCTCACGGACGAACTCCGGGCGGAAATCGAATCCGCGGCGGAAAAAATGTCGGGCGAAGCCTTGAGGGTGCTTGCTGCGGCATATAAGCCCCTGGGCAGCGGCGGCGCACAGACCGCATCCCTCGAATCCGGCATGGTGTTTCTCGGTCTTACGGGCATGATGGATCCGCCCCGCCTGGAAGTGAAGGATTCCATAGCGCGCTGCAGGGAATCCGGCATCACCACGGTGATGATAACAGGGGACCACAAGCATACGGCCTTTGCCATCGCCAGGGAACTTGACATTGCCCAGTCCCTCGACCAGAGCCTTTCCGGCAGGGAAATTGACGGACTCACGGATGAGGAGCTTGTTGAAAAAACGGAAACCGTTCGGGTCTTCGCCAGGGTGTCGCCCGAGCACAAGGTACGCATAGTAAAGGCTTTCAAGGCCGCGGGAAATATCGTATCGATGACCGGTGACGGGGTCAACGACGCGCCCTCCCTCAAGGCTGCGGATATCGGTGTTGCCATGGGAATTACGGGCACCGATGTGGCCAAGGGTGCTTCGGACATGGTCCTGACTGACGACAATTTCAATTCCATCGTGACCGCGGTGGAGGCGGGCCGGAACATCTATAACAACATCAAAAAGGCGATAACCTTTCTCCTTTCCTGCAACGCCGGAGAAATTATTGCCATTTTCACGGCCATCGTCATCGGCTGGGCGCCTCCCCTCCGGCCCATCCACATCCTCTGGGTCAACCTTATCACCGACACCCTGCCCGCCCTGGCCTTGGGAATGGAGCCGCCTGATCCGGCAGTTATGAGTGCGCGGCCGAGGGACCCCCGTGAAAGCCTTTTTGCCGGCGGTACCGGAGTGCACATCATAGGCAACGGAATTGCTATAGGTGTTCTGACTCTTTTCGCCTACCGCCTGGGCCTGCGGCTGCAGGACGGCTCCCTGATGTATGCCCGGACCATTGCCTTTGTTGTCTTAAGCCTGTCCCAGCTGTTTCACGCTTTCAATATGCGGCACTTCAAAAAATCTTTGTTTACGTCGGGATTATTCAAAAACCCCTACCTTTTCGGAGCGCTCCTTATCGGCGCCGCGCTGCAGGTTGCAGTTGTCACCATACCGCCGCTGGCCGCCCTGTTCAAGGTATTTCCCCTGACTCTTTCGGACTGGGGGCTGGCTGCAGCTATTGCCGTTGTGCCGGTGGCACTCAATGAACTCGCGAAGATTATAATAAGGATGATTTCCCCTGCTCGTTAAAAGTACCTGCTGCAGATCCTGCGGGGCCTTCAAAACCCGTGAGTCCCTGACCGCTTACGTGTACTGCGATTATTGCGGTACCTTCACCGGCTGGGATTTCGACAAAGCTGTGTCAAGCGCCGGTGCGGTCCATCCCGGAGCGGAGTATGAGAAGCTTGCAGCGGCACTTTCCGGCGAAACGGAAAAGGCCAGGGCTTCCGGAGACAGGGAAACGTACTCGGCGCTGCAGAAACGTCTTTTCGCGGGACATATTGAACACTGCCCCTTCTATTATTCAAGGAGAGTGAACGACCCGTTCTATAAGTCCGCTCTTGTTGATTTTATGGCAGCGCAGTATACGCTCCTGGCTTTTTCAAAGCCGCTGCGGCAGCTGGAAGCGAAGCTGGAAAAAGCGATGAAGAAAGTGCGGTTTTCGGCGGCCGACAGGGTGGAATCCCCGTCTTTCCGGCGGCTTTACGAAGCCTATTCTGCATACAACGAGGCAGCGCTTCTTGCGACGGGAAAAGAGGGGCTTTTTGAAACACACCCGGATAATCCGGACATCGGTCTCGCACGGCTTACGGGGCTTTCCCTGTTTGCCGCAGCCTGGCTTCCCTACCTGTCCCCTGAAAATTCGGAAGTGCTGCTCGCTGAAACCGGACTTAAACATGAATATGTTGACATAGAGCTGCCGCCGACGGCCGGTTTCAACTGCGGAAACTGCGGCCACGGATTTGAGGCTCCCCGCGGGTCGAGACGCATGTTATGCGAGTATTGCGGGTTCATGAATGAAACCGGAATTCCTACGGCCGAATGTCCCGGATGCGGCGGCCGCGTTACAATCCTTTCGGGCCGCCGGAATATTTCCTGTCCCTTCTGTAAAACCGAGATCATGAAGGCATGAGCTTCCCGCAGAATCAGGCACAGTCTTGACCCTGAAACAGGACTTCTGTATACTTTGTTTCCGCACGGGATGTAGCCTAGCGGCTAAGGCGCCTGCTTTGGGAGCAGGAGACCGGAGGTTCAAATCCTCTCATCCCGATTTAACCGGAAACGAACAAAGAGTCATCGAGACTCTTTGTTCGGGAGCTGATATTTGAGATTGCCCGATCCTAAGACCGGGCAATCTCAAATTGCAAAAAAAGAAAAACCACCTGGTTTCCCTTTTTTTGCATAGAGCGTCCATAGCTCAGTTGGATAGAGCAACTGCCTTCTAAGCAGTAGGCCGCGTGTTCGAGTCACGCTGGACGCAATTTTAACTGCCTATTAGATCAGGTATTCCGGCTTTCGCTTGGTGCAGAACAGTTCAATCAAAGTGTGAATAACCGCATCAATGTTGATCGTTCTTGCCGCTTTCAACACAAGACATTCCCGGGTGAACTCATCGCTTATCACCAGTATCCGGCAGAAGCGGCCATCATGAGTTTGGTCATGCGAGAAGTCCTAGCTGCGCACATGATTCCTGCGTACCGGCTGCAAGCGAATACTTGCCGTATCAATCAACCATAAACGCATCCTCAAGCGCTATACGCCGTTATAATAATGAATCGGTTTTGGGGGGCAGGTCAATGACAAATATGATTCAATGTTGAACCGTTTTAAAAAACCTGTTATTTTTATCATCTAATTTGGATAATACTATGA
>SPDA01000145.1 GCA_004525155.1 Spirochaetales bacterium | reverse complement strand
ATGGGGTTCTCGTTGGCAAAATCAGTGCATTCATTCATTCCGGACGAACTCCTTCAAGAAGATTTTCCCTCAGCTGCCGGTATTTGATAATGGGCAGATCGCCCTGGATCAGGTTCTCATTCATCCTGTAGGATGTTTTCTCGGCAGCTGGGTCTCCACCACTCGCCTGTCCTGGTGGAGGATTTTGATACTGAATAACATTCCCAGTTTGTTGACAAGACCTTTAAGTAGGGGCACGCGGATAAACGACTGGTAATACCGCATGTACACGAGGGAGTTCTCCTCGTCCACTGGCACAAAACTGATGACAATGCGCATCCTGTCGATGATGTAGTTCTGCCAGAGGTTAGGGAACCTGAAATGCAGATACTGCCGTTTCCCGGCGGGCGGGGGGATCTCCTCAGGCTTGAGCGGTTTATGCCCTTCATCAAGGGCATTGTACACATAGATAAAAAAGTCCGATCCTTCTTCCACAACAAGCGGCCCGTTTACCAGGGTCTGCCCTCCCCTGCCGATGGTGTCGTAATGCACGAAGGGCAGGTGGACCACATCGAGCTGGTTCTCTATACAGCGCGAGTAATGAACCGCCCATGGATCTCTCATGCTTATATAAGGCATCGTGTCGTCGATATCATCAAACCAGGGCAGCTGCGGCAGGCTGCCGGTCCGGGATCCCCAGAAAATCCAGATAAAATCATGGGCTTCCCGGACGGTATACGAGTTTACCAGGAACTGCTTCGGCACTTCCATATTTCTGCCGTTGGCCGGTATCAGCCTGCATCTGCCGGCCCCGTCGAACTCGAGGCCGTGGAAGGGGCACTGTACTCGTCCGCTGAGAATTTTACCCCTGGAAAGGGATGCTCCCCTGTGGGCGCATTTGTCGGCGATACAGAACACCTCTTCCGTAACAGCGTCCCTCCAGAAGACGAGCTTTTCGCCGAGCCGCACGGCGCCGGTAAGCACGCCCCTTTTCACTTCCTTCGATTCCAGTACCGCATACCACTGGTTGCGGATCATGCGTGCTCCTCTTGAACGATATACGGGTAAAATTTGTGCATTTCCCTGTCTGCAAGCCTCGCCTGGATACTGATTATGCTGTCAACGCAGGTTTCCTCGAGTATCTGCGCCTGCCTGTGCAGCAGAGCCACCAGGTCCCACCTGTCCTGCGGTATGCTGAGCCGCACAAGCCGGCGGCTGCCAAGAAGAATAGAGTCTACCGCATCCACCAGCTCCGTCAAACCCTGTCCATTTATTGCCGAAACGAAAAGTGCTTCAGGAAAACGTTTTCGGATGAACAGGCTGTCCAGCGGGTCCTGCAGAAGATCGGTCTTGTTGAAAACGGTCAGTGCCGGTTTCTCTCCCGCCCCAATCTGTTCCAGCACCATCCTGGTCGTTGCATACTGGTTCGCGAAATCAGGGTTCGAAGCATCCAGCACATGCAGGAGCAATTCCGCCTTCAGAACCTCTTCCAGAGTGGAGTTGAAGGACTCGATGAGGGTATGAGGGAGCTTGCGTATGAAACCGACAGTGTCGGAGAGAAGAAATTCGGTTCCTGACTGGAATTTGATGCGCCTGGTTGTGGGATCCAGGGTGGCGAAAAGTTTGTCCTCCACGAGGACTTCCGCTCCGGTCAGCGAGTTAAGAAGGGACGATTTTCCGGCGTTGGTATACCCCACAAGAGACACGACTGGCACCGGAACGGTCTGCCGCTGTTTGCGCTGAACGGCCCGGTACCGCTTGACCGTCTCAAGTTCCTGTTTAACCGCGGCGATTTTTCGAACGATAATACGCCGGTCGGATTCGAGCTGGGTTTCGCCTTCGCCCTTGGTTCCCCTGGCGCCGCCGCGCTGCCGCGAAAGATGGGTCCAGGCGCGGGTCAGCCGCGGGAGGGAATATTCGAGCCGGGCCAGCGCCACCTGCAGCACGGCTTCCCTCGTTTTGGCGCGGGAGGCGAAAATTTCCAGGATCACTTCCTGTCTGTCGATTACACATAAACCGGATAACTCTTCCCAGTTCCGCTGCTGGGAAGGAGACAGGTCCTCATCAAATACGATGAGGGAACAGTCCTGTTCCCCGGCAAGCGCTATCAGCTCCTCCGCCCTGCCCGTGCCGATGAGATACCGGGACTGGGGTGCGCGGAGTTTGACCAATGCCTCCGCTGAGGCTGCGAGGCCCATGGTTTCGCAGAGGCTTTTCAGCTCCGCCATATGGGATCTGACGAAGTATTCATCATCCCTTTCCCTGCCGTCCTTGTACTGTATGCCCACTATCAGGGCTTTGTCTTTAATAATCACGTTTCTATCCGTATTCATAGTATCATGCCATGAGAGGGTAATGTCAACGAAGCTTCAAAAACGACGTTGCCAGGTACCGGAGGTGGTCATCCGAAAGTTTGAGCGGTTCGCCGCAGTCCCTGCAGATAAACCGGCTGTTCCGCAGATGTTCCTTTGCGCAGGCTGTGCAGAAAATACTGCCGCAGGCGGTGCATTTTCCCGCAGGCGATTCGGCTGCCGGTTCCCCGTGAAGCTTCACCGGCGGCTGAGGTTCCACATGTTTCGGCACCGTCCATTCCCTTCCGCATCCTGCGCAGCGCAGAACAAGCTCCGAGGCCTGCTTCACCGCATCTAGAAGCTGCTCCGCCTTTCCGGATACATCCGTTCCGTGCAGCCGGGAAACTTCCCTGCTCAGCACTTCCGCACCGAGAGCCTTCGCCTTTTCATATTCATTCCGCCGCAATGCAATCCAGCCGAGATTCAGCAGGATATCGGCATTGCCGGCGTCTCCTGCCAGGGCCTGCTCGTAAATGGTTTCCGCTCTCCTGAATTCTCCCTTTATTTCCGCAAGCCTGCCGAGCTGCAGATAAACCCGGGAATCGGGACTCTCATCCAGCAGTTTTACCAGGGTGGATTCTGCGTCGCTGTACATGTCTCCTGCTATACAGGCGTCGGCCATATTGAGGCGTATGGTCACGGAGTCTATACCGGCATTGGCAAGGTCCAGGGACAGGGCTTTCCTGTAGGCGGAAAGCGCCTCGAAATACTGCCCCTCACGGGTCAGGAGGTTTCCCTTCTGGTTGAGGACCAGGGGACCGATAGCAGCCTGTTCGAGAAGCGCGAAAGCTTCGTCCTTTCTGCCTTTCCGGTAAAGACATTCCGTATAGTTAACCCGGATAAAGGGTTCCCCGTTTATGGAAAAAGCCTTTTCGAGAAAGGAAAGGGCCCCGTCATAATCCCCTGCCTGCATACGGACCTGACCGGCAAGATTGAGGGTCCAGGGATCAGCGGGGATGCGTTCCAGGGCCAGCTCCAGCTCACGGCCGCAGTCCAGGTCCGAAAGGAAAAGGCATTCGGCCAGCCGGAACCAGTACAGACCTGCCTCCGGTTCCATCTCCGCAGCTTTCTGAAAAAACGGCAGGGCCTCGAACTTCTCGCCCCGGCCCTGATGGATAAGTCCAAGCAGATAATAAACACTGCTGTCCCCGTACTGCTTTTCCGCAAGCCCGCTGAAGATTTTCTCCGCCTCCAGGAATCTGCCTTCCTGGAAAAGCAGTTTTCCCCGGATTTCCGCAATCTCTGTTTCAATTTTCGCACTGTTTTCCACGCCGGGCAGATTGAGGGCTTCGCCGAGCAGGAGAAGCGTCTGTCGGACATCATCGTAGTCTTCCTGGCGGAAAAAAAGACGAAGGGCCTTGACGAGATACCCGGCCGCCAATCCGTCCTTCGCCTTGAACAGGGTCCTGCCGGCGTTGTATTGAAAAATAGGCACATCCGCCTCCAAATCCGCCGCTTCCGCAAACGCGCGGGAAGCTTCCGTTATTCGGCCCAGACCCAATTCGGCGTTCCCCAGAAAATTGAGGAGAACGGAACTTCCGGAAACCATCTCCCGATAGCCGTCAAGAAAGGTTTTCATCTCCCCGTAGCGGTTCAAGGCGTACAGGCAGCTCACGGTTCCGGTGACTGCCTCGATTTTTCCGGGTTCCATCTCCAGCAGTTTATCCATGGCGCCAAGGGCTTCCTGAAAAAGCCCCAGGCGAAGAAGTGAATCCCCCATGAGCAGGAAGCTCTCCGGCGGAAGTTTTTCCGCAAAGGCCGCTTTCTTTATCTGCACCACAGCGCCGGAGTACTGGGCCCTGTTGTACAGGCTCCGGGCCAGCTCCAGCCGCTGGCTCGAGGAAATTTCGGCATATTGGGTCCAGCGGTAGTACTGGGTTTCCACATTCAGGGGTATGGAGTCTATAATCAGATTCCGCAGCGAAACCTCGGCGGAATCAGCTTCATCATAATTCTGACCGGCAAAAGTTATGCCGCCCGCGTCTATCGCATCATTGTCGATTTCGCCGAGCCAGCTGTTGTTCAGATAGAAGGAAAAGTTGTCGCCGTGGGCAATCACCCTCAAAGAGAACCTGGAGGTATCGAATTCAACGCTTTTCGTCCAGGGAATAAGAGGAATAGGATTGCCGTTGAAAACCAGGTCGAACCTGTATAAAAACCTGTTGGATACAAGAAAATAAAAATACGTTTCGTCATTCATGTACCGGAGAAGAAAGCCGAGGGCGGAGTGGGCCCCGGTATCGTGAAAAGAAGCCTCCGCTTCCAGCACGAAGTCCTTGTAACGGTACCAGGGATTGTTCGCCCAGGCAAAAAGGTTTTTCCTTTTAAGCGCGAGCGTAAGCGCCCTGCCGCTTACGCCGGCCGAGTAGGCATCCGTGTTCTCCTGTACAAACCGCTGCCTGGCAAACAAGGAAAACCCGGATTCCCAGCGCTCCTGAACTATATCATCAATGGCAGGTTCAGGTTCCCGCCTGCGGAATAAACGTATCATATCAGTGGCACAGTATAGGGAGTTTTCCTCCGAAGTTTCAAGACGATTTGCATCGCCTTGGGGCTTATGCTACAATCAGCTCGGCACGGAAAATAATGAAGCCGGAAGAACTGTTCGGAGAAATGAAAAAACTCCGCATACTCACAAAAAAACAGATTAATAGCCTCTTTTCCGGATTGTACCGTTCTTTTTACCGGGGGCCGGGCATGGATTTCCAGGAAGTCCGGGAATACACGGACGGAGATGACTTCAGGCTCCTGGACTGGAATGTCAGTTCCAGGATGAACAGCCTCCATACAAAAGTTTTTGCGGAGGAACGGGAGCTCTCCCTGATGCTTATTACGGACGTATCCGCTTCTCTGGGTTCAGGGCCTTTTTCCGCGGCAAAGAAAAGAATGCTCATACTCGTATATTCCCTGCTTGCCTATGCCGCCTGCCTCAACAACGACAAGGTCGGCGCAGCTCATGTCTCTTCGGACATAGAAAAATTCATCCTGCCCCGGAAAGGCAGCCAGCATGTCTTAAGCATGATGTACGAAATTCTCACCTGCCCGTTTAACGGAAAGGGATCGAATCTCAACCTGGGCCTTACCACGGTTCTCAAGCATTTAAAGCGCCGCGGAATCTGCGTCATACTTTCGGATTTCAAGACAACACTCGATCCGGGCATTCTTTCACTGCTCTGCAGGAAACACCAGGTTACGGCGGTCATGCTCTGGGATGATAAGGAAAACAGGTTTCCGGCGGATGGGCTTCTGGAATGCGCGGATCCCGAGTCCGGGGCGCGGAGCCGCTGTTACGGAGGAACGGAAGCCTACAGGCAGGCCTACGCCGGATTCTGGGAGAAAACCCGCCTGGAACGGCTTCGGCAGCTGTCCGCAAGCGGTGTCAGGACCCTGGTTCTGGGGACGGAGGAGGATCCCTTTGTCCGGCTAAAATATTTCCTGTCCAGGGGCGCGGCCTGGTGAAAAGGCTGTCACCTTTTTTGTGCCTGCTTCTCTACTTCCTTCAGCCCTGCAGGGCGGAGGGGTATACGCTGTCAAGTCTGCGGTATTTCCCGGAAAAGCACAGCGTCGGCGATCCGGTCCGGATCATCGCGGT
>SPDA01000084.1 GCA_004525155.1 Spirochaetales bacterium | reverse complement strand
TTATCCTGATTTTCAGCATTACCATGTTCTTCTCGGTTTCTGCGGTCGGCTGCAGGCCTGTAGAGGTTTGGAACATGCCGCTGGATGTTTTTTCCGCGAAACTGAAAGCAGGTGACTGGGATTTCCTTACAAAACTTGATTACTCCAAACTCGATTTGGATGAAATCAGTCTTCTGGGAAGCGGCGCGCCCTATTATACGGCGCGGGTGTTTACGCGGCTTGATATGCCGGAAATGGCTGAATCCATGTACCGCCTGCAGATCCTCAAGGGCGGGAGCATCTGGGCGCGGCACAGCGCCTATGAGCTTACCCGGGCACTTATCCGTGCCGACAGGGACCGGGAAGCGCTTGCGCTGGCGGCAAAAACGGAGACCCTTTTTCCCGGAGATCCCGTTTTGATGCGCCTTAAAACGGAGGCGGATTACTGGCTTAAAAACTGGGCAGAGGTTACGGGAGCGATTGCCCCGGAATCTGCCCCTGCTGCCGATCCCGAAAAGCTTCTTTTCAATTTCGTGGCTCTTTTTAATTCCGGTTCCCCGTCATGGAAGGAACCGTTTCTCGCGTTATTCACAGGTTTCAGGACTTCGGATCTGCACACGAGGGCCTACCAGTTTGTTGCCGAACAGGCAAAGACGGAACAGAAGCCTCCCCAGCCCCTGAGCCTGGACAGCCTGGAAACATCGCTTCTGGAAGCGCGCTACCTCTCCGCTGCGGGGGATGCGGAAAAGGCATCCGGCTTTTACGGCAGCCTTCTGGGAGGCGGCAGCCCCCGGTTCCTCACAAAGTCCGTGCTCGAAGACGCGGTACTCCAGTACATACGCGCAGGACGCCAGTCTGACGGCATTCCGAAATTCAAGGCGCTCGCATCCGGCATGCTGAAAGGGGATAAATCACTACTGATGGTGCTGTACGAGTGCCTTGGCAGACTGTACCGGACCTCGAACCAGTTTGCCGAGGCCGCCGGGTTCTTCATTAAAGCTGTTTCCACGGACCAGAAGCCGCAGGATTACGACAGAGTCCTCTGGTATTATCTCGACTGTGTTTTTAAATCGGACAAGGCCCTTTTCCTCGATCAGCTGGGCGCCTTTGCCAGGACCTGGAACTCTCCCTCCTATTTTGCCGATATCCTCGAAGACTCGGTGGTGTACTTCGCGGGGCAAAAAGACTGGACCTCTCTTGAAAAACTTCACCTGGCTGCGGGGCTTTTCGCGGATGATGATTCCGCAAGCAGAACGGCCTTTGTCCTGGCCAGGGCCATGGATTCCGGATTATATGCGGCAGCAGGCGGGCTGAAATCGGCAGGTCTGCTGGAATTTATCAAGTCCAGGAAAAAAAACCAGTACTACCGTTACCTCTGCTATGCCATCTATCATGACAGCGCCTTCCTTCATGATCTGCCCGCAGCGGGGGCCGGTAAAACCGGGGCTGCGGGGACCGCTGTACCGGGACCGGTGCTGCCGGAAGACGATCTTGTTGCCGGGTTCATGCACTTCGGTCTCTTCGAGGAAGGTTTTGAAAAAGCCAGGGAACTCGGCGACCTGGTTTCCGGAGGTGCGCTTTTTGCTGCCGCCGAAACGCTTAATAAAAACGGGTTCTTTTATGAATCGATACAGACCATTGCCGCCTATCACAGGCGGCCGGACACGGTTGCATCCAGAGAAACTCTTTCGCTCGCCTATCCGAAGGGTTACGGAGACCTTGTGTATAAATACGCCAGAAAAGAATCCGTTTCCCTGCCTCTCCTTTTTGCGCTGGTGCGTGAGGAAAGTTATTTCGATCCTGCCATCGTTTCCCGGGCCGGCGCTGTCGGACTGTCGCAGCTCATGCCCGCGACCGCCGCCGATGTGGCAAGAGCGCTTAAACTTGAAAATCCGGACCTTAAGGACCCTGAACAGAACCTGGCAATCGGGTCCAGATATTTTCACACCATGCTCACAAAGCTGGACAGGGGATACTGGGCCATCGCAGCATACAATGCGGGCCCCAACCGTGTAAAACAGTGGCAGGCCCTGTACAGCGGCCTGCCGGATGAAATTTTCGCGGAAGTCATTCCCTTCGAGGAAACCAGGGGACATATCCGCAAGATCCTCGTCTCCGCTGTTCTGTACGGTTTCCTGTATGAAAACAAAGGGCCGGGGGACGTGATTCCCTTTATTTTTCCCATGATAGGAGGAGTCAAATGACTCTTGTTCAGGCGATGCTTTTGGGTCTGGTCCAGGGACTGACCGAATTTCTTCCCGTTTCGAGTTCAGGCCATCTGGTGCTCGCGCGGGTGCTGCTTCATATCGGGGAAACACCCGTGTTTTTCGATGTGCTTCTTCATATTTCGACGCTGCTTGTGATTATCATAGTCTTCAGGAAGCGCATTGGCGCCATTTTTGCCGCCCTGGGCAGGGGAATCGTAAAAAAAACCGGAGAGGGGGATGCCGAGCACAGACGGCTTTTTTTTGTCATTGTCCTTGCCACTGCGATAACGGTGGTGGTCGGGTTTGGTATTTCGAAACTGAACATGGAGGGGCGGCCGAAAATAATCGCCCTTCTTCTGACCGTGACCGGCATAATCCTTCTGCTTACGCGCTTTTTCAAAGGCAGCGATGATTATTCAACGATCGGCGTAAAGGCGGGCATCATAACCGGGCTGGTCCAGGGCATCGGCGTGTTTCCCGGTATCTCGCGTTCCGGCATATCCATAGCCGGCGGCCTTGCCTCTGGCCTCAGCAGGGAAAAAGCCGGAGAGTTCGCCTTCCTCATCGCCATACCCGCCATTCTCGGCGCCTTTGTTCTGGAACTGAAGGACGTTCCCGCGCTGGAACGGACCGTGGGTATACCGGCCCTGTGTGCTGGCATGGCAGCTGCTTTTGCTGCCGGCCTGTTTTCACTGCTCCTTCTCCTTCGGGCGGTGAAAAAAGGGAGGCTTTACCTTTTCAGCATTTATTTAATACCTGCGGTAATTCTTTACTTTATTCTCCTGACTGTCTGAATCTTAGGTATAATGACCTGATTTAACAAGGTGGTTCATTTCGGCAAAAGCGGAGGCACAGGCTTTCCTTCCCGGGAGGGTGTCAGGAATTAAGCCCGCGAAACCCCTCCGGGATTATAGCCGCGATGATGACGATTCCAAAGCTTTTGACAGGGATACCTTGCTAAACGGGCGGGGAAGCTGGTAGAATATTCCGAGCCAAAGACTGATTCATGGAGATTCCTATGGAAAACGAAACAAATTTTACCGTGCCGGTGTTAGGTCCCTGCAAAGTGCAGTCTCCGGTGAAAATGTCTAAAATTCACGGGGACAAACTTGCCAATTATGTTGCTGATGATGAATTCATCCTGTTCGATTTAAATGCCCGGCCGAAGGACCCGCGAAGGGAGTACAATAAAGAGGAGCTTCTTGAAAAGGCGGGCCCCAGGGAAATGGTCTATTTCAATCCAAGCCATGTGCATGCGGCCATTGTAACCTGCGGCGGCCTCTGTCCCGGCCTGAATGACGTAATCCGGGCCATTGTACACTGCCTCTGGTACCGGTACGGCATCAAGCGTATTACAGGTATACGGTATGGTTACCGGGGATTTCTCTCCGAATACAATATCCCGACCATGGAGCTCAACCCCGAAATCGTTAAATCCATACACAACCAGGGAGGCACCATTCTCGGTTCCTCGCGGGGCGGGGGAGATGTCCCCGCCATAGCCGACGCCATTGAGCGCATGAATATAAACATCCTGTTTACCATAGGCGGCGACGGTACGCTGAACGGGGCCCTTGCCATCGCCCGGGAGCTTGAAACCAGGAACACGAAAGTTGCCGTGATAGGTATACCGAAAACCATAGACAATGATATAAGCTTTGTGGAAAGATCTTTCGGTTTCGAAACAGCCGTTACCAAGGCTGTCGAGGCCATTCACAGTGCCCACGTGGAAGCCAACGATTCGGTCCACGGCATCGGGCTTGTGAAGGTTATGGGAAGGGATGCCGGCTTTATTGCCGCCAGCACCAGTCTCGCCACCAGCGACGTCAATTTCTGCCTTATACCGGAGTTCCAGTTTGACCTGGAGGGCCCCAATGGATTATTTGTGCACCTGGAAAAGCGGCTGCTCGCCAGAAATCACGCGGTTATACTTGCAGCGGAAGGGGCGGGGCAGGATCTCATGAATCCTACGGGTCAGGCCGATGAGTCGGGGAACAAAAAACTGGGCGACATTGGTGCCTATCTGAAGACCGAAATATCCCAATACTTCAAAAAGCGGAATATCGAAGTAAACATGAAATATATTGACCCTAGTTACATGATACGAAGCGCGCCCGCCTTCCCGACGGATTCCATTTACTGCGCCCGCCTCGGCACCAATGCCGTACACGCGGCCATGGCCGGCAGAACCAAGGTCCTCATCAGCCTGGTGAACAACGTGCTCGTCCATCTGCCGATAGAAATTGCGGTTTCACGAAAGAATTCCGTGGATATTGAAGGAAGTCTGTGGAGGGATGTTCTGGAAACCACCGGCCAGCCTGTGGTAATGAAGAACTGATCTGTCAGGCGGGGAGGCCTGTTTTATCCACCAGATTAATAATCTCGGGTTTGAGATTGGTGAACTTGGCTCCAAGAAAATAGTCCATTTTCGGCTGAATCTTCCTGACCCATACAATCTGCGCCCCTACCTCGAATACCTTGTCCGTAGCGGGAAGCTGCAGATGAAGCTGGATGGTTTCACCTACCTGGATGGGTGCAGAACCCATGAAAGATAAACCGCTTATCGATACATTCTTGGTTTTGCCTTCCAGATGGGACTGGTTGGTTATATAACGCACATCCAGTACCGTGGGGTAGCGGACAGCATTGCGCTTGTTGTTTTCCAGTATGGTAATCTGGTTTTTACCCTTTGCCTTGGAATAGTAAAGTCCGATATCCGCCTGCTCGATAATCGAGGTGGCCGTGCTGCCGTGGTTCGGGTAACAGGCAATGCCTCCGGAAAAGCTGATGTTCAAACCCATGGGGAAGGCATGGTGCCGGCATTTTTCGAGTAGGCGGTCGCCGTAAATTTTTGCGCCGGTGTCCGCCGTCTCCGGCAAGACGACAATAAATTCTTCGCCGCCGTACCTGGCGGCCACGTCATGTGTACGGAGACTTTCTTCTAAAATTGCGCTGTACTGCTTGAGTACCTCATCTCCCGTGTGGTGGCCGTGGTTATCGTTTACCTGCTTGAAATTGTCCAGGTCCGTAAAAAGGACCGACAGCTGCAGGTTGAACCGCTTCGCCCGGTCGATTTCCCTGCTCAATATGGAATCGACGTACCTTCTGTTGTAAAGACCGGTCAGTTCGTCCACCATAATGAGCTTTGTCCGCTCTTCAAAGGTTTTCAGATCTGTTATCTTCGGGCAGGCGATTCTTTGTCCGTTTTTCATTAAATGGTCAAGCAGCGCCACATGAAAAGATACCGGCCTTTCCAGTCTGACTTCCATGCGCGCTTTATTGTCAAGCACATCGTCCACATACTGTTTCGCTTCCGCCTCGGGAAATTCAAGCCCGCAGAGGGATGAAAGAAGAGTTGCGTGAAGATCATCGGAAAACTCGGCTGAACCGCGAAGCGACTCTAGAAGCAGTGTAAAATCTTTTTCAGCGGATGCTGATTCGATAAGAATTTTAATGAGGTTCGCGGAAATGTTATATTTATCGGAATTTAATTCCATACTCTTTTCCTCATATTAAATAATACTGCCTTTTTTAAATAAAGGAAAACAGCTAAATCACGCATAAACTGCAACATTATTGTAAACAGTACCACCCCGCGGAATGCGCTGTCAATAGATTGTGATATGTGTTATTAATCGGTATGGAATTGGTATCGTGTGCCGTTTTATCGGGAATGGGGTCGGAGTTCGATATGTTTGCGGGAAATCCTGCCCCCGGACTGGCGCCTCCGGATACGCGCCTTATGGAACTCGGATGTCATCCGCCGCTCTGCGTTGCGGACGGCGGCAGGCTTATCTGGGGATTTCCCTTACTTAAGGCCGCACTGCGGGCATCGCTTACGGCCCTCTGGTGCGTACGGGTGGAAGGGGATACGGCGGAACTGCTGAAAATAGCGCTCCTCTGTGAAGGCAGAAAAAACAGCTATACCCCTGCCGAAAAGGCGAAAATAAGGGATTTTCTCGGGAAACACGGGCTTTATGATAAAGCGCCGGAAATTTCGCCCCTTGTCCAGGAGAGGGGAGATTTCCTGTTACAGGCTGACCAGTATGACAGTCTTCCCCTGTCCGTCAAGGGGTTTGTGGATGAAGGGCTTCTCGACCTGAAAAACGCATATACTCTATTCAGTCCGGGCAGGGCACACCGTCTTCCACCCGGTGTTCTGGAAGCCTGCGCCGCCCTTCTCCGGCGTCTCTCCTTCAGCAGGAGGAGGTAATTCCTTTCCCAGCTTTCGGATATTTCCCTTCGGGACGGGCTTGATGAAGCGGCGCTTCTTAAGATGATTTCTGAACTTGAAAAACGGGAAAACCCGGCGGCGGGCCTGGCCTCCCTGCGGAATCCGGCAAGTACGGACCTGTCCAGGGAATTTGAACGGTACAGGCACCGGCTGTTCAAAGGTACCGGCATATTGCTGAGCGCGCCGGAAAACTTCGAGGGTTCCTCCTTCCGGGTGGAATTTTCCTTTTCTTCGAAGGAGCAGCTGGCTGCGGCTGTTTTAAAACTGCGGGAGGCAGGGGATTACGCGGATGAGCTTTTCAGTATCCTTCAATGACCTGTTTTCACGGGTCTATGTGGTTAACGAGGTACTGTCTTCGGCTTCCAGGGCTGCCCTGGTGCGGAATGCCCTCACCGGCCTTGAGAATATACCCGTACATTACATCGACGGTGCGGAGGAAATACCCCGGGAATACCTGAACCAGCGGACCCTTGTCGTCTCCATGGACCATGGGAACATGCTGCGACCCTGTCCTGGTTCCAGGGGGCAGGTCTGCTGCAACTATCTGACCCTTAATGTCTACGGCGGCTGCACCCTTGGGTGCTCCTACTGCATCATGAAGCATTATCTGAACTATCAGCCCATTACCGTTGCGGTAAATGTGGAAGACGCGGTGAAAAGCCTGACAGCATTGGCGGAAAAGCACCCGGACAGAATTTTTCGCGCGGGAACCGGGGAAACCGGGGACTCCCTTCTTCTCGATCCGCTTTTCCGGATTTCCCGGAGGTTCATCGAAGCCTTTGCTCCCTACGGGAATATCCGGTTCGAGGTCAAAACGAAAACGTCCTTTGTGGACCATCTTCTCGGCATTAAAGGGAAGGGAAACGC
>SPDA01000117.1 GCA_004525155.1 Spirochaetales bacterium | reverse complement strand
ATGGAGTTTTCCGATAAAAACTCAAGTGTCTCCTTGCCGTTCACCGCCTCGAAGACTGTATGATCGTGACGCTGGAGAATTTCCCTCAGGATTTTTCGAAAAGTGTTATCGTCATCTACTATCAGCAGAGAAGCCATTATGAGTATAATTTACCTGTATTTTCGCCGGAGGTCAATCTGCTGTTCAGTTTTCCTGAAAAACGAAATCATCATATTCAATTTCAAAGCGCAGCTTGTGTTTTGCCTCTTCCTGGGCAAGCATGAGAAATATATTTTTAAGACCCGGCTCCTGCATGGCGGCCGCGAGATTGGTATACAGCCTGAAAGCCGATTTTTCCTTTTTCATGGCAAGGATAAGCGCGCTCTGGAAATCCATATTCGGAACCACTTCCGCATCCACCAGGTAATCGCTTAAGTTGAGGTCCATCACCTTATCCTTTACGGGCGCGAGCGCTTTGCCGGCCTTGATCTCGAGAAGTTTTTTCTTGTGCCCCAATTCTTCCTGAGCGAAGTCCCGGAAGACGGTCTTCATCCAGGCCTTCTCGACTTTTTCCGAAAGATCAAGGTAAAAATCATAAGCCCCTTCTTCTTCCTTTATGGCGAAATCAAGTACCGCGTCTGCCGATCCGAATTTGTCCATGGGAACTCCCCTCGTAAGTTGATACCCATAGATTATGTAATAATGCCGAATCTTTCAATACGTGTTCCGTGATTGCGTGATCCATGGCTATTCTGTATAGTACCTTCATGCCCGACCAGCATTCATCCGGCCGTCTTTATATAATGCTGCTTGTCAATTTTTTCTTTTTCGGCGTGAGCATGACCATTCTGGGCTCGTCAATACCGAAGCTTATCCGGGAATTCGACTGGAGCTACGGCATGACAGGCGCCGTTTTAGCCGCCTACTCAATCGGATACTTTTTGTCCACCCTTATATCCGGCCTCGTTATCCACAGGCTGGGCCCGAAGGCGCTGATGCTGGGCGGGCTGGTATTCCAGTCCGCCTGCCTGATTCTCTTTGCGAGGTTTCCTTCACCCTGGTTCAACCTCGTCCTCAACCTGGGTGTGGGCCTGGGACAGGGAGCAGGGGAAGTGGTTACGAATTATGCCGTGGTATTGCTGGAAAAACCGGGTTCGTCCAAAAAGATGAATTTCATGCACGCGGCTTTCTGCGCCGGAGCCTTCTTCGGCCCTTTTATGGTTTCATCGCTTATGAAGAGGCAATCCGGCGGATTTTTGGTTTTCACCATAACCGCGTGCTTCTTCATGGCAGTGGCTGTCCTCTTCGGTTTTGTCCGCTTTACCCTTATGGAAAGGGAGAGTGAGGACTCTTTGTCCCGGCCCATGTCCGGAAAACCTTTTCTTCTCGTCCTGCTGAGCATTCTCATATTTTTTTCCGTGGGCATGGAAATGGGTGTGTCCGGCTGGTCCTCGGAATACTTTTTCAGCTTTTTGGGCGAACCGGCGGAAAAAGCGGCCCGGGTGGTTTCCTTCCAGTGGATTGGTCTCCTGACAGGCCGGCTGATTTTTTCATTTTTTTACAAGGGCACGAAACCACGGCGAATGCTTCTGGCCCTGTCCATCGTAAGCCTTGCAGGCATCGGAAGCCTGCTGCTCATGAGAAACGGCGCTGCCGCGAGGATTTCCGTATTCCTTTGCGGTTTGGGGATATCGGCGGTATATCCCTTTGTCATGTCCCTTGCCGGCCGAGTGTACAAGACCGGAAGGGCTTTAGGCGTTGTCTCCAGCGCGGCCGGGGTCGCCCAGTTTGTTTCTCCCTTTATCGTTGCGGGTATTGCAGGCGGTTACGGTATCTATGCCGGTTTTTTCGCTTTTCTCGGCATGAATGTTTTGCTCGTGGGAACTACCCTTATACTCAACGTCACCAGAAAACGGTGGGACAAGGCGCCGCCGGAAAGGGCCCCGGCTCAGGACCCCGCATAATCGCGGAGAAGCTCCCATGCCTGCCGAACGTGTCTTTCCTCCGTGTTCGTCTGGCCTATGCACATGCGGAGAGTGAATTTTCCATTCAGTTTTGTATGGGTAAGAAAAACCTTCCCAGTACCGTTCACCCTGTCCAGCAGTTTTTTGTTAATGGTTTCAAGTTCCGCTTCGGACGGAACACCGGGGGAGTCAGGCGTCCGCGGGCTTTGCCCGCTCCGCGGAATATATCTGAAACATACAAGGTTGAGGTTTACAGGCGCCAGGATTTCGAAACGGCCGTCCTCCCTGAGCCAGGCTGTGAATTGTTCAGCCTGCGCAATGTGGGCCCGCAGTTTTTCCCGCAGGCCTTCCAGCCCGAAGGACCGTAGGACAAACCAGAGTTTGAGCGCCCTGAAACGCCTGCCGAGCTGTACGCCCCAGTCACGGTAATTTTTAACCTCTCCGTCCACCGAGGTTTTAAGATATTCCGGGGTAATGGAAAAAGTGTTGATAAGATGGGCCGGGTCTTTTACGAAGTAGGCGGAACAGTCGAAATTGGTGAAGAGCCACTTGTGGGGATTGAATACGAAGGAGTCCGCGTATTCTACGCCTTCGAGAATGCGGCGTTTTTCCGGGAGCAGGGCTGCGGAACCCGCCATGGCTGCGTCCACATGAAACCAGAGGCCGAAGCGTTCTGCAATCCGGCCCACCGGTCCCAGGGGATCCAAAGCCAGGGAGGACGTGGAACCCAGGGCTGCCACGATACAGGCGGGTTTATAACCGGCTGCCAGATCGCGCTTCAAGATTTCTTCAAGCTTATCGGGAATCATGGCGAAATTGCCGTCCACCGGAATTTTAATCACATTCTCTCTTCCGAAGCCGGCTATCTTGGCGCCTTTTTCCACGGAGGAGTGGGACTCGGCTGAGGTGTAAACCCTGAGCGTGCCGGCTGCTTTTCCGGCAGCGGCCGCGCCCTTCTCGTTACCTGCGAAGCCCGTGGCCTTTTCCCTGGCGGAAACAAGGGCGCAGAGGGTCGCGGTTGAGGCTGTGTCCTGCAGGACACCGGTAAAGGCATCCGGCAGGCCCAGCCCTTTTTTAAGCCACTCCATCACAACTTCCTCCAGCTCGGCGGCCGCGGGCGATGTCTGCCATATCATGCACTGCGCGCCCAGGGCGGCGGTGAGCATTTCCGCCAGCAGTGAAGGAAAACTGCCGTTAGCGGGGAAATAGGCGAAGAAGGAGGGATGCTGCCAGTGGGTTATTCCCGGCAGGATGATGCTGTCGAAATCTGCAAGAATCCTGTCCATGGATTCCGGCGTTTCCGGAGCGGCTGAAGGCAGCCGGGTTTTCACTTCCCCAGGCATAACCTGCGACATGACCGGCCGCTCCTCGATGGTCTCGTAAAACTCCGCAATCCAGTCAACTATTTTATGGCCGTAGGTTTTGAATTCGTCGATTGTCATCAGGGTTCCTTTTTTTTATCGATTATTTGGAAAAATACAGCGCCGCTAGCTGAGAGCCACGTCCAGGGTCATCATGACTGCGAACCCGACCATGGCGCCGATGGTAGCGATGTCGCTGTTGCCCGAGTTCTGGGATTCCGGAATAACTTCCTCAACTACCACGTAGATCATGGCGCCGGCTGCGAAAGCCAGGGCGAAGGGCAGCACCGGCCGTATGGAGGTGACCAGAAGGGCTCCCAGCACCCCTGCTATGGGCTCCACCAGGCCGGAGGCCTGGCCGAAGGCGAAGGCCTTGAAGCGGGACATGCCCTCCCTGCGCAGCGGTACGGACACGGCCGCACCTTCCGGAAAATTCTGCAAGCCGATACCGACCGCCAGCGCCACGGCGGCGGCCATGGAGGCTGACGGAATACCCGCGCCCACCGCGCCGAAGGCCACTCCCACGGCGAGTCCCTCCGGAATGTTGTGCAGGGTAATGGCCATCACCAGGAGGATGCTTTTTTTCCACGTGGTTGGAGGCCCCTCGGCGTCGGTTTTTTCCAGGCCCAGATGCAGGTGAGGAAGTATCCTGTCGGCGAGCCGCAAAAATACACCGCCGGCGAGGAACCCGATAAGAGGCGGCAGCCACTTGATCATCCCCATGTCTTGAGCCAGGTCGATGGACGGCAGCAGAAGGGACCAGAAACTTGCCGCTGTCATGACCCCCGCCGCAAAACCGAGCATGAGGTCCAGGAGTTTCCTGTTCATGTTTTTAAAAAAGAAAACAAGACCGGCGCCAAGGGCCGTCACCCCCCAGGTGAACAGGGTTGCAAAGAATGCGGCAAGCACAGGGTTGAATCTGGAAAGGGCTTCTCCGGTCATCGGCTTCTCCCGGTAATCAGGATAAAATAGAGGTTCTGTAATTATTGCAAAGTTTAATTTATTTGAGAAGCATATGAGGCTTATAAAATTTCACTTTCAGAAATTTTGAAGGAGGTAATAACACAGTTACATATCTGCCTGAACGCGGGCAGGGTACAGGGAAGCCCTTACCGGTGCGCCTCTATCCTGTTTTCCCCGGTTTTCGGGTTTTTCGCGTGGATAACGAAATTGGTCCTGTGCAGCATGTCCACCTGTTTGCCGTCTGCTGTCTTATAGACGCGGGAACCGGGCTGTGCTCCCGGTTCTCCGAACTCCTCGATTACATACCTTCCGCCGCGGGAATCGTGTACTGTAAACTGGCCGAGTTTGTTCATGCTTTACTCCGCAGGCTGAATTTCCGCATCTTTTTCCGCGCCCCTGCGCAGGGGAAACCAGGGGATGACCGCGGACACCGATTTCTGGAAGTCCGTGTATGAAGGATATTTGGAAAGGGTAATCGCCTCGGTAAACCGGGTGGATCCGAAAAATACGAGTGTAAGGAGCAGGGGGCCGATGAGGCTCCAGTGCAGAAAATCCCTTGCATGGAGGGAGCCCATCACATAAAAGGTCCACCAGACGGCGAGTTCGCCGAAGTAATTGGGGTGCCTGGACAGGCGGAACAACCCGGACCGGCAGTAGCCGTCTTTTGCGTCGTTTGCATAATCAGTCTGCCGGGGTGTCAGGCCGCCGGGTAAAGGTTTACCGCCGGCGATAGCCTGTTTGATTTTATGAAAATTCCACTGCTGCTGGTCCGCTACCGTTTCAAACACGACGAAAAGCAGGTAAAAGAACGCGGTGATGTAAAAACCCGCCGCAGGCGCTTTCCCCGGCTCGAGGAATATCCTGTAGAGGGGCAGGGTGAAAAGCAGAAACAGGCTTATCTGAAACAGGGAGATAAACCCGAAATTAAACAGCTGCCAGGCGATGGGGCTTTTTATTTTTTTCCGGAGCACCGGCCAGCGGTAATCCTCCATGCCCGTGTACCCGCCTTTGCGGGCGAAGTTGTAAGTAAGCCGTAAGCCCCATATGGTTACAATAACCGCGGCTATAAAGAGCCTCGGGTCAAACCAGCCGCGTACCGCGTATACCCAGGCATAGAAAATGGGGGCCGTACTCCACATCCTGTCTACCCAGGAATAGTCTTTGCTTACAAGGCCGAAGAAAAAACTGCAGACCACCAGGGAAGCCGTAAGTATAAGCAGAGTGACAATGGGGTTTGCCGCGTTGAGGGCGGGCATCATGCCGCCGCCGAAAAGGATAAATGCGAATATAAAAAATATCGCCGCAACTGCCAGTAAAAAAATAATCAACTGTTTCATGAATAGAATAATAGAATATTCAGGAATTTTTATCAAGAAAGAATCCGATAAATTGATACTTGCCGCCGGCCGCGCTATCCTCTATTATTTCTGTGCGTACACCGCAACCGGCATTATATGAAAAAACTGGTACTTGTCTCCATACACTTCGAAGATTCCCCCCAGGCTGTGCCCCTCGGCGCTGCCATGCTTGTAGCAGGGATAAAAAAATCCGCACTGCTGAGAGATCGGGTGACGCCCTGTTTAAGGGATTTCTATGCGTCCGACGATGTTTCCGGGTGCGTGGAAGCGATACTGTCCGACAATCCGGATTACGTCGGGTTTTCTCTCGCTTTGTGGAACAGGGGCCTTGGTATAAACCTGGCGGCGGGACTTGCAGCTGAGGCGCTCAAGCGGGGGCGCCCGGACTTTGTTCTTTTTGCAGGCGGGCCGGAAGCCACGGGAGATCCGCGCGGCCTATTGAAAACGGGGCTCTTCGATTTCGTGTTCCGGGGGGAAGCGGAAGAAACACTTGCGGCCCTGCTGTCTCTTCTGGTTGAAGGCGGCTCACGGGCCGGTAAAGCTGTTTCCGGCGCATTGTCCGTTCCGGTTGCCGGGGTGATAGCCGCCGGTTCCTGGAAAACCGGCAGCGGGAGAAGTCCGGAGCCCGCTTTTGTGGAAAACCTCGATTCTCTGCCCTCCCCCTTTCTGGACGGGACCCTTAACCTTCCTTCCTATGGCGGCCTGCTGTGGGAACTTTCCCGGGGCTGCCCCTT
>SPDA01000497.1 GCA_004525155.1 Spirochaetales bacterium | reverse complement strand
GCCGCCGCGTCAGGATAGATCTGCACGATGCCGTCGCTTTCCGCTTCCGCGAAACCTTCGACTGCCGCGTTCAGGGTAAAGATGTCATGAATATTGTAGGCCGGAAATGCGAACCCGGAGCTCACGGCCCTGTCCGTCATGCGGCCGAAAAGATTATAATCAGCGAAAGGCATGGCTCATAACCCTAGACGCCGAGAATGCGGCGGCCTTCCGCCAGCATGTCCCGAAAACGGGCTTCCAGCGCGCCGTTTTTATTTTTACAGTTTACGACAACGGATTCGGCCCAGGCCAGATAGTCCTTCCGCCTCTGCCTGTTCCATCCCCGCGGGGGCGAATGGGTCACGTCCCCGACGTTCGAAATCTTGTCCGCGATTTTAATCATGACGGCTTCCGGGGACAGCGAGGCCGCGTGCTCAACCTGCAGTTTTTTCCTTTCTTCCTTGGGCAGGCTTTTGTCGTCGGTCACTTCCCGGACGAGGCTTAAGATTCTGCCGCCGAAATTCTTTTCAATTTCCTCCGCCGTTGTGTCCGTGTCCTCGATGGTGTCGTGCAGGATTGCGGCGGCAAGAACTTCGGCGTCCGTTACCCCGCCGACTTCCGCAATGAGCAGGGCGACCTCCACGGGATGGTTGATATAGGGGTCCTGGTGCTCGCCTTTACGGCGCTGTTTTGAATGTTTTTTTGCCGCGAAATTAACGGCTTTTAGAAGCAATGTCTGATCCATGGAAGGATAGTACCGCAAATCGTCTTCGTTTTCCATAGCATTAGATTGCCTTTTTCAATAACTTAAAATCCTTACCTTCCGAAGGGTTTTTTTCAATTTTTTTACCGCCGACTCCGACAGTTTCATGCCGCCGATATAAAGATATCCGATGTTTCTGAAAGGCTCGAGGAATGACAGGCTTTCATCTGTGAGCCGGTTCCGGGACAGGTGGATGCTTCTAAGTTTCTTTAAGCCGACCAGGTGGGAAAGCCCTTCTCCCTGTATAAGGTTATCCTCCAATACCAGGTTGATGATATCCGGAAAATCCTTAAGGTGCCCAAGGTCTTCGTCGATTAAACTGTTTTTCGCAAGTTTCAGGGTATGCTCCATCTGGAACAGACGCGATCCTCCGGCTTTTATAATGGTTATCATTTTTATTTTATGCTGATCGACTGTCAGGGTCTTCAGACTGGGGTGGGGAATCAGCGTGATGATTCCTTTCTCGCTGACGTTCGTGTTTTCGAGGTTGAGTTCCTCCAGGCAGCCAAACCCGGACATAAAACCCATGCCTGCATCGCCCACTACGGTACCGTTTAAGTTGAATTTCCGCAGCCGGGTAAGAGCCAGCAGGGCTGGAAGCCCCTTATCTGTGACGCCGGTATCGGACAGATTGAGTTCCTCCAGGTCCGTGAACCTGCCTAGACGGAAGGTATCGCTGTCGTCAATTTGTGCTCCGCTCAAATTAATCGCTTTGTTCAAGCCCGTTATCTGCCCGGAAAACCCGAGACCCTCAAGCCATTCCGCCGCCTGTTTCAGTCCGTCCTCAATGTCCGCACCTGTGTCTTTGTCGAAGGATTTGCCGTACAGGTAATTGAAGGCATCTATGCCCGGCGTTTCGAGGCGAATTTCCGACAACTCGCCGCAGTAAGGACAGCGGGCCGTGGCTTCCGCGGGGTCCGTTTTCACCTCGGCGCCGCAGTTAGTACAGATATAGGAGATCACCGGGCCGCGCCTTTCGGCCTGAAGGCCGGATCATATCCTCGGACATGAACGACTGTAGTCCCTGGAAGGTCTGTTTCCAGCTTTTTTGCCCCGTCATCGCTTATATCGGTATGGAACAGGTACAGGATTTCCAGGTTCCGGAATTTTGTAAGATGGGGCAGGGCGGAATCATCCAAAGGATTACTGTTCAAGGCGAGGTGTTTGAGGTTTCGTAAACCTGCAAGATGTACAAGCCCCTCCCCCCTGATGAGGTTATAGGAAAGGTAAAGACGCTCCAAGTTCCGGAGCTCCTCAAGGTATTTCAGGTCGCTGTCGGTAACGCCGTTCCCGTCCAGGTGCATTTCAACGGCATGTGAAAACATCCGTACCCCCCCGGCCTTGAAAAGGGGAAGCACTTTCATCTGCCAGGTAACGGGGATAGTTCCGATTTTCGCTCTGGCCGCGCGTTTGAAATTACCGTATTTTTGCTGGTAGACACACACCCAGGTCAGCTGCTGAAGGGGTATGAGTTTTAACAGGCCCTGTTCGGTTACCGCCGTTCTTTCAACATTAAGCTTTTTAAGCCCGGACATTCCGGCAAGGCAGGAAAGACCCCCGTCAGTGATTCCGGTATTGCTTATATTGAGGTCGATGAGGTTCACTAGGCCGCGTATTTTTTCGAGCCCCCGGTCAGTTATTTTCGTAGAGCTTAAGTTCAGGCGTTCGAGCCCGGCGAAGTATCCCACCTGATCCATGTCGCTGTCCGAAACCCGGCCGCAGGGAAGATTTATTGTTTTCTCCATGAGAATGAGGTGCAGAGAAAGCACGTTTTTTTTGCGCAGGTGTCTGAAAGCTTCCTGCTCCTCATGCGTGCCTGGGTCCGCCGGCGCCCGGCTTAAGGTTTTATTCAGTGTGCTGGAATAATCGGCGGGGCCATAATGCTCCCGGTCGACCTCCACGGTTTTACCGCAGTAGGAGCAGATCGTGCGGGATGCGGACGAATCAATTTCGAGACCTGATCCGCAATCCGGGCATTTGTAAGGGATTAATTCGGCCATCACGTTTCCCCGCTGTCCGGTTCCAGTTTACCGACGTATTCCAGACCGGCG
>SPDA01000656.1 GCA_004525155.1 Spirochaetales bacterium | reverse complement strand
TTTACGGCGTCGCTGTCCAGCTGGACTTTGGTCTTGTTGACCATGTCCCCGTTTTTAAGGAGCACCACATCAAGAATATCCGCCTTGCGCACATTCGTGTTTCCGGTTACGCGGATTTCGTCCACCACCGGTCTTTCCGTTACATCGAATTCGATGACGATGGATTCGTATTTGTCATCTCCGGGAAGAGCGTTTGGAATAAAAGATTCAAAATAATCGAGGGCATAGAGGGTGCTTTGCAGATCGAGAAAAACCTCGTCGGAGAACTGACGCCCGATATAGGGTTTTACAATTCCTTCAAGTTCGTTTTTCGATACGGTTTTCAATCCCTTGAACCGCACGTCAACAATCGGCTTGCCGAGATACCAGTCGGGGTTCTCCTGTGAATATAGAGGGAAAAGCGCGCACAACGCAAGAAAACAGGATAGTATGGCTTTACGCATAAAATCTCCTTAAAAAGTGAATCGCCAGGACAGGGAAAGACTTGCCTCCGGCGGTTTTGAAAACAGATCCTGCAGATCCGGCATTAGGGTGAACTGTAGCAGAGCCAGGGGCGTTTTCCACTCGAAGCTAATCTCACTTTCCAAGGCCAATTCCTCCGTATATAACTGTTCCGTGTAAGGTGTAGTTTTAGAGCGCAGACTGAACATCGCTTCTATAAATATATCATTTCCAAAGTACTTTCCCAAGAATAAGGTTGTATTGTCAAGATACTTTCCGAGGGTACCGAAAGGAGAGCTGTCATAGGACGGCAGGGCCTGGCCGAAAACCACATCCTTGAGCAGGGTTTCCATCATCTGGGTACGAAGGGAAAAAAGGTCGAGTTTAAACCATTCCTTTATTTTGTCCTCAATGGGCCGCAGCAGGCCGAACTGTGCGAAGAGCAGATTGGTGGTGGCAGCCAAGGCGGACGAAAGATTTATATCATTTCCTCCCAGACCTGTCACTATGTCCTGACCCAGCATGGCGAAGATTTCCGCTTCCGGTAAATTCGGTTCAGACTCGAAACGCGGTGTAAATTTACTGAAAGGATTGTCTTGCACCACGAGATAAATACGGGTATCTTCCCCGGAAACCGAAACTTCCCTTATTTCCGCGCGCACAGAAATATGGGGATCGAAACTCTCCTGGTTTTCATTGAATGAAATCTGTCCCTCCCGGACATAGAAATTCCTGCTGAAATAACTGATCTGGCCGCCTTTTATAGGCACATTCCCGATTATGGAATAACGGCCGCTGTCGCTGTCGTACTGAATGCCGACTTTTGAATTCGCCTCGGCAAAAGCGCGGAAAATGGGAACGTCCCTGGTAGGCCAGAGAAATTCCATCTGGCGGCCGATATTTATGTCCAGGCCGATGGTGTACATGAAGGGTCTTTTTGAATTATCCGGTTTTTCCCGGTTACGCTCGCCCAGGGTAATCGAACAGGTATTGGCGTTGAGCTTCCCCGTAAGGGCAAGCCCGTCAAAGTCTCCCTGGATGACAACGCTTCCGTCCACATACCCCTTTACCTCTACCCCCGCGAAAGAATCGGCTATGGGCACCCTCGACCCGCCGGGCACTGCAACGATAATTTCATAGCTGCGCGGAATCCAGTGATCAATGATAAAATTGCATGTTACCCTGGCCTTTCCCTGGGCAATGGGAACCGTCACCTCCGGAATGATCATGGACTTTCCGTCAAAATTGACGGTTGCGGCAAAGGGACCCATGGTATTGGGAAATATCCTGTTCACCGCAGTCGTGTTTTCCACGCGCAGGCTGCCGGAGAAATCCGGGTCCCGCAGGGTGCCGGACAGGGCAAGCCAGCCTTTTCCCGTACCCGTTTCCATTTGAAAAAAAGGTATTTTTAGGTACGTCTTTAACGCTTCAATATCCACTTCCGCGATGTCCGCCACTGCCTCGAAATTGGATTTCCCGAGGGTACCGTAGGCTGTTAGTCGTACAGGCAGAGGATCGGTCATAATAAACCGGAAGTCCCCCTTTTCATTGATAGATATCGAAACGGAGGTATCAGGGCCGCCGTTGATGATGGTTTTACGGTTCGACGCTTCGAGGTCAAAGGACCAGTCTTTGAAACTTCTTGCTCCCGCCCGTATCCCGGATACAGTGATGTGT
>SPDA01000361.1 GCA_004525155.1 Spirochaetales bacterium | reverse complement strand
TTATTTCATCATTGAAGAGGTTACGGACAAGGACGTGCGCATCCCGATTTCCCCTCAGGCAGCCCTGGAATGGGTTGAGAAAACCAGAACGGGAGCTCTCAGTTTTATGAAATTCCGGAACCCGCCGAAGGACGAAACTGTTCCCGTTAATGATATTGATCTTGCCACTCAGGTCGATATTTTGTTTGAGCCCGGCATACCTTTTTCCCAGCTGCTTAAGAGGGCTCAAATAATCGATATGCAGGATTTTTCCTTTTCTGTTGCCTCTGCCGGGGATATGCTTGAGCTGAAAACCCGCCGGCCCGATAAAACTGAAGCCGATTTGGACGATATACGTTTTCTGAAACGGCTTCTCGGCCGGTGTGAGTGATATGGTTTCCCGTGACCGGCGGCGGCTGTTTACCCTTTGATTTTATCGGGAAACAGTGCCGCCAGGCTTTTCCTGTCCGCCCCGCAGATTCCCCGTTCCGTAATGAGCCCTGTTATAAGCCTGCCGGGGGTAACGTCAAAACCGTAATTTTTCGCTTCCGTGGTCTCCGGACACAGGAGCACTGATGCGGTGCCCTGACTCCCCAGGCCCCGGATGTACCGGACCTCGTCCTGGTCCCTTTCCTCTATGGGGATGTCCCTGACGCCGTCCACAATGTCCCAGTCGAAAGTGGAGGAGGGCAGGGCCACGTAAAAAGGCACTCCGTTGTCTTTCGCCGCCAGGGCCTTCAGGTAGGTGCCGATCTTGTTGGCCGCGTCCCCGCCTGCGGTGACCCTGTCCGCCCCGGTAATGACCATGTCCACCATGCCGTGCTGCATCAGATGGCCGCCGGCATTGTCCACGATAAGGTGGTGAGGCACGCCGTGTTTTCCCAGTTCCCAGGCCGTAAGACTGGCCCCCTGGTTCCTGGGCCGGGTCTCGTCAACCCAGACGTGTACGGGAATGCCTTCGTCAAAGGCTGCATATACAGGGGATGTTGCGCTTCCGTAATCGACAAAAGCGAGCCAGCCTGCGTTGCAGTGGGTCAGTATTTCCACGGGTTTCCCCTTTTTCCCGGCTGCTATGGCCCGTATAAGAGTAAGCCCGTGTTCTCCTATTCTCCTGCAGTAATCGGCGTCTTCGTCGGCGATTTCCGCGGCCGTGGCAAAGGCTATGCGGCGCCTGGAATCTGTTTCCGCGGTATTCCGCATTGACGCCAGCTGCCGCAGGACTGCCCATTCCAGGTTTTTTGCGGTGGGTCTGGTTTTTATAAGCCTGTCCGCAGCTTTTTCCATGTACGGGTAAAAGCCGGGTCCGTCAGGGGCCTCGAGCGAGGCGAGATACATGCCGTAGCCCGCTGCCGCGCCGATAAGGCCGGCTCCGCGTACCCACATGTCCTTTATGGCGAGCGCGGTTTCCTCCGCGGTGCGCAGATCGACCAGGGATAATTCGAAAGGCAGTTTCCGCTGGTCGATAATCCTGATACAGGACGGGTCGTCTTCATGCACCCAGATAGTTCTGTAATGGTTTCCGTCTATATTCATAATAAAAATTTTTTTTGGAAAATTTGTTACTTTTCTCTCATATGGTTGTTATAATATATGACAGGCCAGCAGCGTTTTTTTCATTTCTGACCTCCTTTTTTTTGCTCCCAGAGTTTTGCCTCCTTTTCTCTGGGAGTTTTTTTTTGCCCCGGATAATTTCCAATCCTCAGACTGCGTTATGTTCAAGTCTGATGGTTATTGAGGGCTGATTGCACACGGAATCCGGACCGTAATACTGAATGGCGCCCGGATAGGTGTAGGAAGTTTTCACGGCCCATTCATCCCTGTTGTTAACAAAACTCATGAAGGGTTTGCCTTGCAGATCCGTCATTGCCTTCTGGATAACGGGCTTGAGTTTGCCGTGTCTCTGTTCCATGGTCATCATCATGGTGAGCGGTATGCCGCCGGCAACCCATTCCCCGGCAGGTTTTGCCAGGTTTTTAATGGATGAGATGTAGCCGGTGAGGCCGGCTGAAATCAGCATGAAAGCGTTGAAGCCGAGCGAGTAGCAGTAATCCGCGTCAAAATTGGAGGGAAAAGCGCACCGGCCCTCGTAGCCGAGGAAATGGTGCTGGGTCGTGAATTTCCCTGTGTATTTGCCTTCGGCTTTGAGCTCGTTCAGCCTGGTTTCCGTCATTTCGATGAGAAGTTTTTCCGTCTCAATCCTCGAAACCTGTACATTGCCGTGAGGGTCCCTGTCCATGAGCAGCTGCCTCTGAATATTGTTGGGCATGGTCGAAAAAACATAGGAGGAATCTTTCGACAGTTTCCTGTTTATCCATTCCGCCTGGTCTTCGAAGGTATGCAGCGAGCTGAAATAGGTGTTGTTGACCGCGAGAAGGGTGTTGAGTTCTTCAATCAGCCTGCCGACCTCCGGAATGAACTCGATAAGTCCCTCAGGAACCAGGACAACGCCGAAATTTTCCTTGTTCCGGGACCGGTTGACCACTACTTCGCAGAGGTCGTCGATAAGCTGGTTTAAGGTTTTCTGGTTTTCCTTGATTTCTTCGGAGATGATGGCCATGTTGGGATGGCACTGCAGGGCGCATTCGAGGGTGATGTGCGAGGCTGAGCGTCCCATGAGCTTGACGAAGTGCCAGTACTTTTTTGCGCTGTTGGCGTCCCTCTCTATGTTCCCGATGAGTTCCGAAAAGGTCTTGGTTGCGGTGTCGAAACCGAAGGAAGTTTCGATGTGTTCATTTTTCAGGTCGCCGTCTATGGTCTTCGGTACGCCGATAACACTGACAGGTTCCTTTTTTTTCTTGAAATATTCCGCCAGTATGGCGGCGTTGGTGTTTGAATCGTCCCCGCCGATGATGACGACGGCGTCGATGCCTCTTTTCCTGCACACGGAGAGGGCCTTGTTGAACTGCTCCTCGGTTTCCAGTTTGGTCCTGCCCGATCCGATTATGTCGAAACCGCCGGTGTTCCTGAACTGATCGATGAATGCCGGCGTCAATTCAATGGCCTTGTCCTCGATAATGCCTGAGGGACCGCCCAGGAACCCGAAAAGTCTGGATTCGGGATTGCCTTTTTTAAGTCCGTCAAAGAGACCCGCTATAACGTTGTGCCCGCCCGGGGCCTGACCCCCGGAGAGAATAACTCCTACGGTTAATTTTTTGTTCTCCTGCGGGTTTTTGCCTTCCCGGAAGCTGACTACAGGCATGCCGTAGGTCTCTTCGAAAGCCTGTTTCATCTCCGACTGAAAGGCGATGGACTCCGTCGACGCCCCTTTCTGAATGGAAATCTGATCGATATTTTTTGTAAGCACCTGCGGTAATTTAGGTTTATAAAGGTAGCGTTCCTTCTGAAGTACGGAAATAATACTAAGCATAATTATTGCCCTCCTTTTGCAAGGCGTTTTGAAGAATGAAAAATCGTACAGTGCAAGGTTATAGAACAGTTTGTATAAAAAATCAAGCTAGTATATAATCCCCGCCATGAATAAGAATGTAATTGTTGCTCAGTCCGGCGGTCCTTCGCCGGTTATAAACGCTTCCCTTCTGGGCGTTGCGGAAGCCTGTTTCGATTACCCCGACAGGTTCGGCAGGGTCTTTGCCGGGTGGCACGGAATTGAAGGCATTCTGAAAGAGGAACTCATAGACCTGAGCGC
>SPDA01000303.1 GCA_004525155.1 Spirochaetales bacterium | reverse complement strand
TCAGCGCGCCGCGTATGAGGTCCCAGTGTTCTCCGCGCTTCTTCAGGCCCTCCAGCAGGGTGCAGCCGGACTCCCGGCATTCCAGGGTTACCTGCCGTATTATTTCGTGTGCGTCGGAAACACCTTCCACGGAAAGCAGAATATAGGCAGCCTCGGATAGAACGAGATCCCCCGTGCTCTTTAAATTCGATAACAATTTATCCCGGTCCACGTGAAGGGTTTCGAGAATCTGCTTCATCCTCGCGGCGGCGGCGCAGAAACCCGCTACATAATCGGAGATAAAACGCTGGGACGCCGAGTTGGTGAGGTCCCTCTGATGTTCGGAAATCTGATCCATGTAAAACGTGACGACCCTGGGGCAGAATGCTTTCCATAAGCTTTTCACGTGCTCGCTGTTCCAGGGGTTGCGTTTCTGGGGCATGGTGGAGGACCCCACCTGGCTTGAGGAAAAAAATTCCTGGACTTCGTCAATTTCGGAACGCTGCAGGTGCCTCAGGTCATCCGCCAGGTTGGCTATAATGCCGAAGGCTGTGTTAAGCTCGAGCAGCAGCCGGAGGACGTATTCCGGCTCCACCAGCTGGGTGGATGTTTCGGACGGCTCAAGTCCCAGGTCCGCGAGAACGGCCCGCTCAAGTTCTTCCGGGTCGGCTACCACCATGCTGGCGGCGTTATACGCGCCCACCGCGCCGGCAAGCTTGCCCTTCAGGGTAGTGGAAAGACGTTCAATTTCCAGAATCGATTTGCCGAGCCTCGATACATACTCGGCCGCGGCAAACCCGAAGGTTATGGGAACAGCGTGCTGGCCGTGGGTCCGGCCGACCTGAGGCGTGCCGGCTTCCGTTTCCGCGAAAAAAACGAGTTTCTCCTCCACCTCCGCAAGGAGGGGTAGAACGACCTTTCGTACCGCATCCCGGAGGCGCAGGCTGTGGGCTGTGTCGAGGATGTCCACGGATGTGGCGGCCAGGTGGACGAGATGACTCACCCGCTCCGGCACCTTCTTCTTCATGACATTAACGAGGGCCCGTATGTTGTGCTTTACCTTTTCCTCTTCCTCGTAGACTTCATCGCCCGTAATCGTTCCGGCGGCCCTGTCAATTTCATCGCACAGGGTCGTATCCCCGGGAAACATTCTGCGGACATACTCCTTGAGCAGAGCGGTCTCGACCTTTACGCAGTAGGTGATGACGGCGTCTTCGCTCATGTAGCGGCTGAGTTCGGTGAACAGAATTCGGTTGGCAAGAAAATACCTGTGATCAAGGGGGGAAAGAGAAAGGAAAATGGATCGTGCTTCCATGCGTTATACTGGCAGATTGAGGGATTTTTGTCAAAGGGAAGAATGGAATGCATTGTTGTGATTACTTGACTTTTTGTAGAAATAAACGTAATTTTTCCTCATGACGTAATTTCAGATTTTGTAAAAAAGGTGATAGAAATGAGTGAATTTTGGTCAAAACGGCAGAAATCCACGTGGACGGAGAAGGTGGGGCTCGCGGAAATGCTCAAGGGCGGCGTCATCATGGACGTGGTGACCGCGGAACACGCGAAAATAGCGGAAGCGGCGGGCGCCACGGCTGTCATGGCCCTTGAACGGGTGCCGGCGGACATACGGGTCCAGGGCGGCGTGGCGAGAATGTCCGACCCGAAAATGATAAAGGAAATCCAGGAAGCCGTTTCCATACCGGTGATGGCCAAGTGCAGGATAGGCCACTTCGCGGAAGCACAGATTCTCGAGGCCCTCGGTGTGGATTTCATCGATGAAAGCGAAGTGCTGACCCCGGCGGACGACAGGTTTCATGTGAACAAGCAGCTTTTCAAGGTGCCTTTCGTCTGCGGCTGCAGGGACTTGGGCGAGGCGTTGAGGCGCATTGGCGAAGGCGCGGCCATGATACGGACCAAGGGCGAAGCGGGAACAGGCGATATCATAGAAGCTGTTAGGCACATGCGCACGGTGATGGACGGCATACGCCGGCTTACGATTCTTCCGGAAGAACAGCTCATGACCGAGGCAAAGGAACTGGGCGCTCCCTACGAACTGGTCCTGGAAGTGGCGAAAACAGGCAGACTGCCGGTGCCCAATTTTTCCGCCGGAGGCATAGCGACTCCCGCGGACGCCGCCCTGATGATACAGCTCGGCGCTGAAGCGGTGTTTGTCGGATCAGGAATTTTCAAGTCTTCCAACCCGGCAAAGCGGGCGAAAGCGGTTGTGGAAGCCGTTACCTATTACAACGATCCGAAGAAACTTCTTGAAATTTCTTTCGACCTTGGAGAACCCATGCCCGGAATCAATTCAAAATCCCTGGAGGAAAAAGAACTTCTCGCAGTCCGGGGCTGGTAATCAATATTCATGAACATCGGCATTCTCTCACTTCAGGGTGATTTTCAGAAGCACAGGGAAATCTGCGTATTGCTGAAAGCTCCCTGCATCTTTGTGAGACAGACTGAGGACTTGAGCCTTATTGACGGTCTCATCATTCCGGGGGGTGAAAGCACCACCATGGGCAAGCTTTTAGAGCGCTTCAGCCTCCTGGAACCGCTCCGCGCAAAGATTAGGGAGGGCCTGCCGGTTTTCGGAACCTGTGCCGGCATGATAATCCTCGCAAGGGACCTTGTCCGCTATGAACAGCCGGGTTTGAAGCTGATGGATATCGCCGTTGAACGGAACGCGTACGGAAGACAGGTTGAAAGCTTCGAGGCCCCCGTCCAGGTACCCGTGCTGGGGAAAGGACCCGGTCAACGCCGTGTTCATACGGGCGCCGCGCATTACGGACATTGGTGCGGATGTCGAGACCCTTGCCGTTTTCGAGGACCGCCCGGTGCTGGTCCGCCAGAAAAACATGCTGGCCTGCAGTTTTCACCCGGAGCTTGTGGGAGAAACGAGGCTGCACGCCTATTTTCTCGACATGGTCACGGAAGCGAAAGCAGCTTCCTGAATTCCGCGGCGGTAAGGGGAGAAGAGCCCTCGTAGTGATTGTTCACGTTGAGGGTTACGTTATTTTTTTTGAGCATTTTATTCAGCATCTGCGCCACGAGGGGCTTGTCCGGTTTTTCTTCAATTATTCTGTCCCACCGATCGCCGCTTTTTTTCTCCATCTCCAGGCGGTCCCCGCCGAGGAGCCTTACTACGGCCGCGCCTTCGATATAATCTTCAAACCTGCCGTACACATCGTACACGTGGGGCATGTACTGCTTTTCCGAAAAAACATGAAAAAGATTGTGTGCCTTGAGAAAGCTGAAATATTCCTCCGTGAGATAGTTGCCGTTTCTCGGTTCCAGGGCATAGGGCAGCCCGCGCGGCGCGGCCGTGAAAAATCTGTCCAGCCGATCGAGAAACTCCGCAAGGGACGGCATCTTGTTTTTGTTCAGATATTCGAATTCGAACATGATGGCGTCCATCCGCGGCAGCAGGGCATCCGCAGCCTCCAGAAAGGAATTGAAATGATCCACGGAAAGAAACCGGCTGTTCGGCTCGAGGACCGCGGATTTTTTAGCCTGCCTTTTATGAGTAAGCGTTACGGTTTGAGGCACCTTGCAGGTAAAGCGGAATCCCGGCGGAACGGCGGCATCGTAGGAAAGAACATCCGGCACCGATGGTATGCGGTAGAACCAGCTGTCGATTTCGGCGGTTTCGAAATGTTCTGCGTATTCCGCGAGGTAATCCGCGGCCGAAGGCCGGGCTTCCGAATATACGAGGCCAACCCAGGAATCGTAATTCCAGGAACAGGTGCCTATTTTTAGCGTCCCTGACTTCATGGCAGCCCTCTATGGAAAATTTTATCCATTATGACGGAGAACAGGGCTTTTTGAAAGCACGCGCTCGAATTCTTTCGCCAGGAAAAGTATGCCGTAATGATCGAAACCGCTCCTGACGAAGACCCTTTTCCCCCTGCCCATTTTTCTGTCCGCTTTCGGATCGTCATCCACGAGTACAAACGCGAGCCTGTCCGACCTAAGCATTGTCATGAGCTCGGAGGTATAGGCGGCGGTTTCCCCTTCCCCGGAGTACAGTGCAATAAACCGTCCTTTACGGGAGGCGATCCACTCGTCAAAATACCGCAGGTTGCCGAAAAGCGCGTCAAAAAGCATCACTTCCCGTATTTTCTTTTCGAGATCCCCGTTGGCC
>SPDA01000667.1 GCA_004525155.1 Spirochaetales bacterium | reverse complement strand
GTCAACTGCCGTGTCGAGGTAGAGCGTGCCGGAAAAACCGGCAATGTTGTCGTCCCTGGTCTGGGTTATTCCGGCGAAGGAAAAATCCGAAACCAGAGGGGGGGCGCAGGCTGCGAATAAAAAGAGTAAGGGCATGACAGCCGCCGTAAGTTTAATTGCTATTATCAAGGTTCTGCGTTTCATGCAGGTCCTCCTTATTTCGAAAAAAGAAAACTGGTGTTGACTTCCAGGGAAACTGGCGTCGATGAAGTCAAATCCCTGCTTCCGTTGAGCGTTGTGCGCTGGCTGAAGTCGTCGAAGGGAGCGGTTTCGGTATTCATTCCCAGGTTTCCGGAAATACCCGTGCCTTTCAGGTTTATTACCCAGGTAATGTTTTTTCCTGCTTTTACGGCTATGCCCGCTGCCGGCAGCAGCTCCCAGGCAAGGCTGGCCGACGACACCGTTTCGGACCATATGCTTCTCGTATCCAGATTATAGGCCCTGTATGTTTCCGTCATCATGCTGCCGCGCACCTCCAGGCCGGCGTGGAGGCTTATGCCCGCAGACGGTCTGTGTTCCAGAGCCATGAGAAACAGCACACTCTGTGTCAGGGACAGCGACGGCGCAATTCCTTCATCCAGGAGAATATCGTTGACCGGCTCCAGCCCCAGGGAGATTTCCGCATAGTTGCCCGTGTTAAGCCGGTTGTACAGCGTCAGGCCCTGGATGGTGAGGCCGTCCTGGGTAAGCCGATCTTCGAGCCGGCCGTATCCCGCCCCGAATTTGAGAAGCGTTGCTGCATCGGGTTTTATGGCAATCCCGGGCATCGCGGTAAAAGACGTGTAGCTCCTGTTGTGAACCTCGTGGTTCAGGCTCTGGTCAGTTTCCAGGTCCGAAGGCAGCTGGATATGCGTGTAAAAAGTCCGGTCCGAAAAATCAAAGAGCCGGTAGTTTCCGGTAATGAACATTTCCAGTTTATCCGACAGGTAGACCCGGAGGTTCGGATACAGTATGACGGCGGTTGAAATGGTAAGATCCTTTCCTTCGAAGGACAGGGCACGGGTTTCGGGACCGCCGGCCCCGGTATAGAAAACATAGTCCCTGTTCAGCATCAGGCCGTCATTGGTCCCGTTGCCGTTCGTGTCGAAAGCCTTGTAAACAGCGGAGGCGTCGGCGAAACCGCCCTGGTAAGCGGCGGCAATGGACACTTCGGCGGCCCTGGACAGCGGCAGCACGAGGCCTGCCCTGGCAAAAATCTGATGGGTCCAGATGTCGGCATTGCGAAGCTCCTCCTGCACGTAGGTTTCCGGCGGAATGAAGGATTCGTCCGTCGCCATCCTGTAGAGTTTCGGTTCGAACGAAAGTCCGTACCCGGCATAGAACCCGAGGGAGACGGTTTTCTGTTTGAGGGAAAGGTAGAACCCCGCCTGCGCCGACGCGGGAAGTTCCTCCTCAACAACGGTCATTTTTTCGGAGAAGGAGTTGTAGTCCGTGTACAGGTCTCGGAAAAGCCTGTAATCGATGTTTCCGTTCAGGGAATAACCGAAAAGCGCGGGGGTTTTCTTGCCTACTGGAAACAAATGGGTAATGCCCAGGCCGGGAAGGAAGGTCTGCTCGAGGGATTCGCGGGTCCCGGCCAGGGACCCGGTGGAACTGTCCAGACGCTTGTCCACTTGGGTATCCCGGCTTAGAGCCGCCCGGAGGTCGGTAAGGAGAAAACCGGTTTTAAGGTTCGCGAGCACCGCCGGATTGAAGGCGAAGGCGGTTTCCGGAAAAAGCAGCGGATCCTGAAGGGAGGAGAAGAGAAATTCGCTTTTTCCGATGGGCCGGATGGTTAGGTTGCTCTGTGCAGCGAGATGAAATGAAGACAGCATAAAAACTGCCAGCATTATGGAAATAAGGTGTCCGGGTTTCATATTATTTTTCATGCCTGTCTCCTTTTATTTCTGCATTGTTTTTCATCCCCAAAAAGTAATCGCGGCCGAGGGCGAGGGTCAGGGAAGTGCCCTCTCCGGCGGCGCGGGAAAGTCCCCGCGAACCGCTCCGGGCGGCGGTGTCATCGGGCTGCAGGTCCTCGTTGAAATAATAG
>SPDA01000262.1 GCA_004525155.1 Spirochaetales bacterium | reverse complement strand
CGGGCAACCCAGTTGCGATGCGTGAGGGATATGAAACCCTTTGTGAAATTGAAGCACCGGGTTTCTATGAAAATCTTGAGGAAAAAGCCAACAGGATCACCCTTCCCATAAAAGAGCTCCTTAAAAAGAAAAAAGCCAACGCGTGCTTAAACCAGGTGGGTTCTATGTTCAATCTCTTTTTCGGCGTCAAAGAGGTGAAATGTAAAGAGGACTTAAAAGGGCTTGATGAAGAGATGTTTATCCGCTTCTTTCAACATCTTTTTCGCAGGCCCTATACCTTTTTTCGGGTCCGCATCGTCCTCCTGCTGCGCCGTCCTGGTGGTGGGGGCAAGCTTGAGCTGTTCCTGAGCAATTTTTACAATTTCCGAATCCGGAGGTACGGGCGTTTTTCCGAAATAGCCGAGGACCATTTTGCCGTAGCCTTCCGCTATCTTTTTCCAGGGGCCGAACATGACGTTGTTGAAGGCCTGCTGGAAATAGAATTGGGATACCGGCGTGACGGAGGTGCCAAAACCGCCGCGGGCCACGACTTCGCCCATGGCCTGGAACACTTCGAGGTAACGATCCATGATGTTGTTGTCCCGCATCATCTGGGTGTTGGCGGTCAGAGCTCCTCCGGGCATGGGGGCGAAGGGAATCTGGGGTTCGACGGCAGTCGCTTCCGGCGGCAGGAAGTAATCCTTCATGCAGTCCTTGAAAACTTCTTCCGCTTCCACGACCTTGTTGATGTCAATGCCGAGGTCGAAATCGGAACCGCGGAGGGCGTGCCACATGACTATGAGGTCCGGCTGACAGGTGCCGCCGGAACAGGGGGCCAGGGAAAGATCTATCTGGTCTGTGCCTGCCTCCAGGGCGGCCTTGTAGGCCAGTACGCTGGTGCCGGCAGTCTCGTGCGTATGAAAGCTTATATGCTTATCCGGCCCGAGCATGGTTCTGGCCTTCTTAATGGTTTCATAAACCTTCGATGGTACCGCAGTTCCCGAGGCGTCCTTGAAACATACGGAATCGCAGGGTATGCCCGCGTCGAGTATCTGTTTCAGGGTTGCCATGTAGAACTCGGGGGTGTGGGAGCCTTCGCACCCCGGCGGCAGTTCCATTAAGGTAATGCAGACCTCATGCCGCAAGCCCGCGTCCACGATGCACTGGCCGCTGTAGATGAGGTTATTTACGTCATTCAGGGCATCGAAGTTTCTTATGGTAGTGATCCCGTGCTTCCTGAAAAGCTGCGCGTGCATTTTGATTATTTCACTGGGCTGGGAATCGAGGCCCACCACGTTGACTCCCCTTGCCAGGGTCTGAAGGTTCGCATCGGGCCCGGCGGTTTTTCTGAAAGCATCCATCATATCGAAGGCGTCTTCGTTGCAGTAAAAATAGAGAGACTGAAACCGTGCGCCGCCGCCCGCCTCAAAGTGTGTGAGTCCCGCATCGACTGCCGCTTCAACCGCGGGGAGAAAGTCCCTGGTGAACACCCGCGCTCCGTAAACGGACTGGAAGCCGTCCCGGAAAGCGGTAATCATGACATCTACGCGCTTTTTCATACACTCATCCTTTTGGCGTTATACACCGTTACCGCGGCTGCTACGGCCGCTATCTCCCGGTCTGCCGTGTCCCCGCCGCCGGCGACATTGCCGCCTGCTGCCGCAGCGGCCTGCTTTTTCCTGCCGCCGGTGACGATGAGCCGCGTAATGTTCATGAATAAAACCAGGAAGGCAAGCAGTACGAAGACGATAGCCATCCCGAGAACCATAAGAATCAGACCTTTGGAAATCATGAAATTTCTCCTGTATAGAAGCGCACCGTCAGCGGTTCCCTTAAAACCCGGGCTGCGGGAGGAACGCCGACACTATCAAGTAATCCGGTAATTTTTTTTAAGTCGCGCACAGAATACAAAGATATCGTGCTTTTTTCAAGGTTGCCTGCGGGAAAGATCCGCCCGGATATTTCCCGGTATTTTAATCTGTACCGGAAAAATGCGTGCCGAAGCTTTCATGTCCCGGTTTCCCGCCGCCATTTCCCTGTCAATCTATTGGCTCGATGAACTGCACGGAAGAAAAACCGGACTGTTTCAGTACCTTGGTTATAAACTCCTTCCCCTTCTCCGCCGCGGTTTCCAGGATTCCGTCTGCCGTCACTTTTTCCCTGATTTTACCGGCCACAAAGTTCGTGAGAATCTTCCAGTTTTCCGGGCTGATGGGGAGTGCCGGATAACTGTAATTGCTGTCCGTTGTGTCTTCTATAATAACATCGAGAATGGCCGGCCTGGGAAGCCTTAGGGTAACAGATTTTTCCTCTTCGTTTATGCTTATGTAGCCTTCAATATCCGGAAGCGGTACGTCCCGCTCTATCTGATCGTAGAGGGTGCCGGAGAGCTCGTAACCGCCTTTGACGATGCATGTAACCACGGCGAACTCAAACTGCCGGGAATCGATTTTCATGCCGATTTTTTCACAGAACCGGTACATGGAAAGAAGTTCTTCCTCTTCCGCGTCCAGGGGCATGTTCTGCCCGGCCCGCATAACCAGGTCTCTCCAGTCGTATTCGGATGGAACATAGTCGTAGGGAAATACCGTTTTATACACATATTCCACCGTGTTAAACTGAAAAATGTCCTTCACTTCCACCAGCACGGATTCGGAAACAGAGGTGACCCTGGTATTAAGAAAACGAATTCCCAGATCGAGGTTTAACAGAGGTTTCGCGGAGAAAACAAAAGCAATCCCGAGGATGAGTATCACGATAACGGGAATGAGAAACCGGGGAAATCCGCCGGCCTGCCGCAGGGTTATCTCGTGCCTGTGTTTCTTTTTCACGGTGCCGCCCCGCTTTCCTTGAATTCGAATTCCACATCGGTAAAGCCGGCAAACCCGAAGAACTTCCGCAGCAGTTTCACGGCATTCTCCTCTGCCTTGAAAAGGATGCCCCGGTTCAGTGCATCCTGGCGGATCCGTTCCTTGGTCCTGTCTATTTCGTTGTAATAATCAAGCAGCGTTATGTCGCCGCCCCTGTTTTTCACGAAGTACTGGTGGATGCTTGCCTCGTCAGCGTCAATCAGAAGGATTTTCGCGTGGGGAAGCACCAGGGTTACCGAATCGGCATTGTCTCCGGGAAGGACCTCGAGGCCTTCGGTAAAGTCTATGCCGGCCTTGACAACGACATCCACGGAGAAAAGGAGCCTCTTGTCCACGACTTTTATGGCCAGCAGTTTTTTTTCCTCTCCGTAGTAGATGATGTCGCGGTAGACCTGTTCGAAAGTTGGGACTTCGAGTATTTCCCGTACTTTCCCGGTAAGTTCCTCGTAGTTGATCTGGCGGAACCTGCCGCAGGCCGTTGTCAGAAGAATAATGGAGCTTGTAAGCAGGAGCAGGCGTTTTACCACTGTGGTGTCATTCTACAGGCATGCCCCTATGATTGCAATACGCGGTGTAAATCCGCTATGCTTCAGTTTATGACTATAGGCATTTTGTATAATATTTCACCCCGGACAAAATACCTTGCCCCCGGCCTGGACCTGTCCGCGGACAGCGATATAGAGGCTACCGTGCGGGCGGTAAAGGCGGTTTTTGAGAAGGACAATCAGGTAATCCTCATACAGATATCGGACCATACCTATGACTGGCTTAGGCGGAAAAAGCCGGATGTACTCTTTAACATCTGCGAAGGTTTCGGCGGGGACAACCGCGGGGAGATCTACGTGGCAGCCTTACTTGAACAGGCGGGAATCCCCTTTACCGGTTCGGATTTTTTTACCCTTGCCCTGTGCATGGATAAGGAACGGACGAAGGAGATCCTGAGCTTTAACGGGGTGCCGACACCGAAATTTCAGGTCTTTGTCACGGCCGGTGATCCGCTTGACGGAAGGCTGCGGTTTCCCCTTATCGTTAAGCCCGCCCGGGAGGACGCGAGTTTAGGGATAGGCCCCGATTCCGTGGTGTATGACGAAAATGCGCTGCGGAAAAAAGCGGGTTCAATCATAGAGACTTTCGGGCAGCCGGCAATGGCCGAGGAGTACGTCGACGGCAGGGAACTGAATATATCCGTCATCGGGAACGGAGAAGGGGCCGAGGTTCTTCCCGTTTCTGAAATTATTTTCGACATACCGCCGGACAGGCCGAAGATTGTCGACTACGACGCAAAGTGGGTAAAGGATTCCCCCATGTACACGGGCACCTCCGGGGTCTGCCCCGCCGGCCTGGAAGAATCCCTGCTCAGGAAGGTGGGCGATACTGCGCTCAAGGCTTACCGCGTCATGGGCGTCAGGGACTACGGCAGGGTGGATATTCGTCTAAAAGGGGATGTGCCCTACGTGATTGAGGTAAATCCGAATCCGGGTAAATACGTGGACACGGGATTTATCCGGAGCGCCCGCGCGGCCGGGTACAGTTTCGAAGAAATCTGCAGAAAGATTCTCAATCTGACCCTCGAACGGAGCGGATTGCCCGCTTTGTCCGCCGGTACGGCTGCTTCCGCCGCGGCGCCGGCGGAAGAGCACACAGTGGGAACGGACCGCGTTTTCGCCGTACGGGCAGGCGGGGAGCATGT
>SPDA01000445.1 GCA_004525155.1 Spirochaetales bacterium | reverse complement strand
GTGCTGAATCAGATAAAAAACTGCCAGGAAGTGGCGCGTATATTCGCGGCCACCGCCAACCCTCTGCAGGTTCTGACAGCGGAAACCGCCCAGGGCAGGGGTATTGTCGGCGTGGTGGACGGCAGTTCGCCGGCAGGCGTGGAAAGCCAGGCGGATAAGACGGACAGGAAGCTTATGCTGCGGAAATTCGGGTATAAATTCTGACCTATTCCTGAATTTGTCTGAAATTTCATCAAATTTTATTCAATCATTTAATAGAATGATTGAATCATACTTGACATAAATATATCATCACTTTAACATTTGTTAATATGTTAAAGAAACCAGCCGCCGTCGAAAAAGCCGATTTCTTTCTGAAACAAGGCAGCCAGTGCGATCAGATCCTGGCCATGTTCTCCCTTTTCGCCAATAAAAACAGGTTCAAGATACTCTGCGCCCTTAAAGACGGGGATTACTGCGTAAACGATCTCGTTGAAATTACAGGCGGCAAGCCTTCAAATATTTCACAGCAGCTAAAAATATTGACTCTGGCCGGTTTCCTGGGGAAAAAGCGCCAGGGGAAACTTGTTTATTATCATTTGAAAGACCGGACGGTAAGCCAATTATTCGACTTTCTTTATGAACACTACGGAAGCAAACCCGGGAAGGGCTTTCTGTCCAAGGCTTTGGAAGAACGGGAATAACAAAGGAGCAGGAAAATGGCGGTATTGAGTGCAGAGCATGAAATTCATTTACAGAGGATGTTTGCGGAACGGGTAACCTTCGACAGGGTGGAGAGGAAGATCTACAGCCATGATATAGGCGACCTTCCCAGGCTTATCAAGCCGCTTATCGGAAACACGGTTCCTGGAGCGGTCGTACAGCCGGCCTCGGAAGACGAACTTGCCGGCCTGGTCAACTGGGCCAGGGAGAACGGCGTTCCGCTCACCCCCAGGGGGAAAGCCACTTCGGGATACGGCGGCGTGCTGCCGATCAGGCAGGGGATTGTTGTCGATTATTACAGGATGAAAAAAATTCTCAAGGTCGATAAGGAGGCTCTTACCGTAACGGTCGAAGCAGGCATTGTATGGGAAGCTCTGGATTTACAGCTGAAAAAGCAGGGACTAACCTTACGGCTTTACCCGACCAGCTACATGGCGTCCACAGCCGGCGGCTGGCTCGCGCAGGGCGGGGCCGGCATCGGTTCCTACGAAGCGGGCTGGTTTAAGGAAAACGTGATTAGTGCGCGGGTAGTGCTTCCCTCAGGCGGGGTGCGGGAGTTCCGCGGCAAGGACCTCGACCTTGTATCCGACGCGGAAGGAATCACCGGGCTTATAGCCAGTCTGACCCTTAAGGTTATGCCGGACGCTGCCATGCAGACAGTGTCCATTGCGGCGGATACGGCGGAAGACCTTGCCGCTTTAATAGCGGATGCGGCAAAAGAAAATTTGCCCATCTGGTCCATGCTCTTTATCAACCCGAAAATGGCGGAAATGAAAAACCAGTCTCCCTTACGGGAGCATCTCGGTCACGACGCGGAAGAACGGGTCGAACTCCCGGTGGCGTATATCGCGACCTTTACCTTCAGGGAGAAAGACGGCGACGCGGTCAGACAGGGCCTTAAAGGTCTGACAGTGAAGAACAACAGCCGGCTGCTCTCGAGCCGCATTTCGGAACATGAGTGGGAAAAACGGTTCAAGGTAATGCTGGTCAAACGCTTAGGTCCCAGCCTTGTACCGGTGGAGGTCGTGGTGCCTCTTTCCGCCCTGCCGAAGGTGCTTGCTGCAATCCAGGACAAGATAGCCCAGCCCATCGTCAAGGAAGGAATTATCATTAAGGACGGCGCGAACGGAGAGCCGGATGTGGTGATACTCGGTTTCATTCCGAGCGACCAGAGGAAATTCAACTATCATTTTGTTTTCAGCCTCTCGCTGTCCATCATGAAAATAGCGGAAAAGTACGGCGGAAGGGCCTATTCCACGGGTCTCTATTTCACGAAAAAGGCGCCGGTCATCTTCGGAAAAGAAAGGCTTGATGCCTTAAAGAAGTTTAAAAGGGAAGTCGACCCGGCGGGGTTCATGAACCCGGGAAAGGTCTTCGGAAAAAACCCTGTCAGCAGCCTTATAGGTTTCGCGGGGAGGTTCGAAGGCATGACCAGGGCCTTCGGAAACAGCGCCCGTCTCGATATCGGTCTTGAGCAGAAAAAGCCTGTCCGCGGCATACCGGCGGATGTAGTGCGCCATGCCTACAGCTGTTCACAGTGCGGCTACTGCGTTGACACCTGCGATCAGTTTTACGGCCGCGGCTGGGAAAGCCAGTCTCCCCGGGGCAAATGGTACTGGCTCAGGGAATACATGGAAGGCCGGGAGGAGTGGAACCAGAAAGTTGTGGATACCTTCTTGTCCTGTACGACCTGCGAACTGTGCAGCATCCGCTGTTCCGAATCCCTCCCCATAGAACCGTCCTGGATGAAACTCCGCGGCCAGCTCATTACGGACAAAAAGCAGATGACCATTCCGCCCCTGGAGATGATGGCGGAATCCCTCAAGGTAAACGGCAATATCTGGGCCGGATACAGGAAGAACAGGACCGACTGGTTTCCGGAGGATATGCTTGCGAAGCATGGACCCGGGGTCAAATCCAAAAACGTCTATTTCGCCGGGTGCACCGCCAGTTATGTCGAACATGATATCGGCATAGCCAGTGTGCGGATTCTGGACGCCGCCGGCATTGAATTCACCATCATTGGAAATGAGGAAAACTGCTGCGGTACGCCTATGCTGGTCGCGGGCAAGTGGGAGATTTTCGCGGAGAACCTGAGGCGCAATATCGAGTACGTAAAAGCAACAGGCGCGGATACGGTCATATCATCCTGCCCCGCCTGCGACATGATGTGGCGGCATGGTTACCCGAACTGGGCAAAGAAGCTCGGCATCAAATACGGTATTACGGCGAAGCATTACAGCGAAGTTGTTTCCGAAAAAATAAAATCAGGAGATTTCATCTTCCCCGCGAACGGGCAGGCCAAAGAGCGGGTCACCTGGCACGATTCCTGTCACATGGGCAGGGTGTCCGGTTTGTATGACCCG
>SPDA01000249.1 GCA_004525155.1 Spirochaetales bacterium | reverse complement strand
CCAGGGAGATGAGGGCCTCCGTTGCATACCCCACCACCGGTATATGCACGGGAACATTTCTCGCAATGGCTGTGGGATCTATGTCTATGTGGATAATTTTGGCATGGGGCGCGAATTTCGCAAGGTTTCCCGTGGCGCGGTCATCGAAACGTATGCCTATGCCGAAAAGAAGATCCGTGTTGCTTACCGCCATGTTCGCGGCATAGGTGCCGTGCATGCCCAGCATTCCGAGGAACTGGGGATGGTCCCAGGGAACGATGCCTATCCCCATAAGGGAGGAGATTACGGGAACGCCGGTTTTCTTAAGGATTTTTCTGAAGATTTCGGCTGAGCCGGAGATGTGACAGCCGCCGCCGATAAAAAACAGGGGCTTTTTGCTCTCATTGAACATGGCCGCCGCCGCTTCGATTTTGTCTTTTTCCAGCGGTTTCACCGGATTGTAGCCACGGATGGATACGCTGTCTGGATACTCCTCCTCCAGTTCCAGAGCGGAAATATCGCTGGGCACATCCACCACCACGGGGCCCGGCCTGCCGCTCCTGGCAATATAGAAAGCCTGTTTCAGTATTTTGCCGAGATCGGCCCTTTCCGTTACAAGGTAATTGTGCTTGGTGACAGGTCTTGTTATCCCCACGGTGTCCGCTTCCTGGAAAGCGTCATTTCCAATCATTTTTCTGGGCACCTGTCCCGAAATACAGACTATGGGTACACTGTCGAAATTGGCCGTCGCCAGTCCCGTTACCGTATTGGTCGCTCCCGGCCCGCTCGTTACGACGCAGACGCCGGTCTTTCCCGTGGTCCGGGCGTATCCGTCAGCCGCGTGAACAGCCGCCTGTTCATGCCTTGTAAGGACGACTTTTATGGAAGGTTCCATGTACAATGCGTCGAAAACCGAAATTATCTGCCCTCCGGGATAGCCGAAGACCACTTCCACCTGTTCTTTTTTCAACGCTTCCACAATAAGCTGAGCTCCCCGTTTCTTCACCCTTGGTAAACCTCCCGTAAAAAAATAAAGCCGCTTCCTGATGAACAGGAGAACGGCTTGTCAAAACAACACCGGATTATTCCCCTGCTCAACTGGAGAGTATAATTAGGAGAATGATAATAATACCGGCAATGCTGAATCTTCTTATCACGATTATACATAAGTAAACTATCTATAATCTTTTTGTCAAGATGTGATACAGTAAAAACGGATATGCAGGAACAAAGCGCATTTGACAGGCTCGTGGAGACCCTGAACGGGACCGAGCGGAGGGAATTACTTTCGAAACTTTCCGCCCCTGCAGGGAATTTCACGGAATCTCTGGCTTCCGGGGAAGTCCCCCGGGCTGAACCGGTTGATATAAGCGGCGCCTACCATACCTCCGGTTTCTGGATCCGGATTGTCATATTCATAAAGTCCCTCTTAACAGGCAAGGACAGGCTCGAACTGTTCGAGGAAGAACTCCTGTCGGTAATCGCGAAAGATGTAGAGAGAAACTATCCCGGACTTATCGATTACAGGATGCGGGAATTTCTGCCGGCTTTTTTTGAGGAGCTGGATACGCTGAAAACAGCCGCCGAAGCCCTTGCCGTACCTCTTGAACAGTCCTATGTGCTTTTCCGGGACGATTTTATCGCTTTTCTCGCCGGGATCTTTCTCGATTACAGCCAGGAGCGGCTGATGAACGTCACGGACCCCAACAGGCTTGCGGCCGGGGAAAAATCCGGTGATGAAAAGGAGATTCGTGAAAACCTCGACCTTAAATTAGAGGAAGTTATTCTGGATATTCCGAAGGAGGAAAGAGGGCGAATGTTCGAACAGAGCAAAGCCCTGTTTTTATTGAAGGAAATCGTCTTTTTCCCCTACGGAGAATGCCTTAAGAAATCGTACGGCATGCTTTCCCTCGGGGATCTGGAAACTGCCCTCAAGCGGCTGGCTTCTCTCCTCCGGAGTTTCCGGGTACCCCCGGACAGGAGGACCATGAATGCCCTGTTTCTTTTTTACTTCCGGGAAGAACTGCAGGAGGAAGATTCCGGGGTCGAGGAAAAGCTGAAAAGACTGCTGGATAAGTCGGCTGGGTTTGTACACAGGATCAAGGATTTTAACCGGAAGATTCCCCTGGAAAAACTTCTGAAACTGCTGACGCGGGACATCAATTTCGAACCGGAGATAATAAAAGGCGGCGAAGACTGGTTTGTCCTTTACAAGCAGTTCTGGAAAAGAAGACTGTCGCAGGTATTGTCTGTCTTTTTCTCCCGGCGGAAAAAGAAACAGCTGTACAGAGAGGCCGCGGCGCTCGTAAAACTTGAAGACCTCCCGGAGTTGAAATTCTACAACTCGAGGACGAACGAATACGGTGTTTCCTTCACATACGAATATTCTCTCTCATTTATTCTCGCTTTCCTCAAGAATGAGTTTAATCCGGAAATGAACCAACTGCTCAAGCTCATTCTTATAGACGGTCAATTTTACAAGGAAGAAAACCGGAACGAGTTTACCGATGCCTATAACGGGATGCTCAGGCTTTCCGATCAGCTTGAGGCCCTGGACCAATCCCTCTCTCCGGAAGGGACTTTCGGCAGATCCCTTGCTCAGACTGCCAAGGAAATAGTATCCCTCCCATTGAGGAAAAAACGCCTAAGCAGCATACTGACTGCCCCGGAGAAGGATGCCCTGGACATTACCGACAGGATGCTGAAGTTCGGCGACAGCCTGATGAAGGTCGTCTACGGTATTCTGTACGGAGAGGTTGGAGGGAAGTACGATACCCTTTCCAACCGGGTCCATCTGGGCGGAAAGGAAAACAGGAACATTCTCAAGTCTCTTGCCGGCATGCTGGAAAAACTCAGCGTCATTGTCAAGCTGCTCAAGGAAATAATTAAATCTGAGAAAAAAACCAATGTTTGATGAAATGTTTCTCTACCTTCCCCTGTCCGACCCGGTAAAGGGATTGAAAACGGGCATTTCCCTCCTTTCCGCCGGAGACATGTGGCCGTCCTGGCAGAGAGAAAACGGCTGCAGACGGACGCTTTTTTCACGACTGAACATATCCGTGTCCAGTCTCGTCTGCCTGCGCCAGGAGCATACACGGCTCGTTCACGATGCCCGGGAACCGGTCCCCGCTGACGGCAGCCCCGGGGTTGGAGACGGACTGCTGACCGCGGATCCGGGTCTCGTTCTGGGGGTAACCGTTGCGGACTGCCTGCCGATTTTTCTGTACGCGGAAAAAACCGGCGCTTTCGGGCTGGTGCACTCGGGCTGGAAAGGTACCGGCATAGCCCTGGAAGCGGTGCGCAGGCTGACATCCTCCTGCGGCCTGGCTCCCCGGGACGTAAGGATCCACATCGGGCCCGGGATCGGCGCCTGCTGTTACCGGGTGGACAGTGAAAGGGCGGAAACCTTCGCCCGGGCCTGGGGGGCGGAAACGGTGCGCGCTTCCAACGGCGGGCAGTACCTGGATCTGAGGGAAGCCAATATCCGGAGCCTGCAGGGAGCGGGGGTTCAGCATATAACGGTTTCGAAAGAATGCACCTGCTGCACGCCGCGCTTCGGTTCCTACCGCCGCCAGGGACCGGATGCCTTCACCCGGATGATTGCTTTAATCGGGTTTTTTTAATATTATCTTCTTCCGACTATGAAACACTATAGACAGACAGCATCCCGGATTATCGGTGAAATTCTCAATACCCTGGCCCTTGAAAAAACGGGAAAGGGTATTCCTCTGGACAGCAGCGGCGTAATATCCGAAATTCCTCCGAAGCCGGAACTGGGCGACATTGCTTTTCCCATGTTTCCCTAAGCCCGCTACCTTAAAATTTCGCCGCCGGAAATCGCCAGGACCCTGGCCGCCTTTCTTGCGGAAAAAATAGGTGACGGCGGAGAGTACGCCTCAGCGGGAATAGCAGAAGCCGGGGCGGAAGGTCCTTATGTGAATATAAGGCTTCATAGAGCGGGGATCGCCGGCAGTATTCTCCGGGAAATTTCCGAACATCCGGATACCTGGGGATGCGGCACCCTCCTTGCCGGAAAAAGGATAATGGTGGAGTTTTCCTGCCCGAACACGAACAAGCCCCTCCACCTTGGTCATCTGCGCAACGATGCTATCGGCGAAAGTGTGGCGAGAATCCTGAAAGGCGCAGGCGCGGAGGTGCGGAAAGTTAACCTCATTAATGACCGCGGAATTCATATCTGCAAGTCCATGCTTGCCTATAAACGTTTCGGGGGCGGCAGTACGCCGGAAAGCGAGGGCGTAAAACCGGACCATTTCGTGGGGAATTATTATGTCAAATTCGACGCCTGGTCAAAAAAGGACGAAAATGCCGATGCCGAAGTGCGTCAGATGCTTAAAGCCTGGGAGCAGGGAGACGCCGGAACCATGGAACTGTGGAAAACCATGAATTCCTGGGCTCTGAAGGGCATCGAGGGTACCTATGCAAGGACCGGCATTGTCTTCGACCAGGTGTATTACGAAAGTGAAACCTATGCCCGCGGCAGGGAGGAGGTACTGAAAGGTCTTGAGCAGGGTATCTTTTACCGGGACGAACAAGGCACGGTCTGGGCGGATCTTACGGATATCGGCCTGGACAAAAAGGTGCTCCTCCGGGGAGACGGCACTTCCCTGTACCTTACCCAGGATATAGGAACGGCCCTTGCCAGGCAGCAGGACTGGCCTTTTGAAAAACTGATATACGT
>SPDA01000098.1 GCA_004525155.1 Spirochaetales bacterium | reverse complement strand
TACTCTAACAATGTAATATGTACCACTAATTGGGTGCATTGTAAACAACAATTTGCATTTAATACGAATAAAAATATAATAAAACAGGGTAATGGTTAGTTTAACTGTACGATATAACAATTAAAGAGAGGAAAACGTAAAATGAAGAGAATAAGACCTGGTTTATTGACGGTACTGGTGATCGTGTGCATGTTTATCGCTGTTTCATCTGTTTCCTGGGCTCAGCAGGGACAGCTCAAGCTTTCCGGTATTACGGTTAAAGATGAGCATCCCAATGGTTGTGTGGATTGTCACAAGGTGGCCGGGGGAAATGATTACCGTCTGAGTACCGAACTTAAAGCAGCAGGCCATCCGGATATTACGAAAGTCGTAAACAGCGCACCGGACGGCTGTCTGATGTGCCATAAGACGGGTGCCAAAGCCGGTGCATTAAACCAGCGGGTACATAAAGTCCATTTTCAGAACCCCACGCAGAATGCCTTTGTGACAAACTACAACGGCGACTGCCTCAATTGCCATAAGCTTGACCTTGCGACCGGTTCGATGACCATTAAAAGCGGAGCCAAGAACTGGTAGACTGTTCTTTCTAGAACACACGACCTTGCTTTTATAAACCATTGCCTAGATCTAATTGGTGAGGAAAATGATAATAAATAACAGAACATTTCGCGGGGGCTATCTTTTCGATAAATTCAAAGGCGAACCTGATCAGAAACTCGTGGAGACAGGGCCGCCCGGAAAGGCGTGTGTTCCCCTTAAGCAGGGTTTTGGAGAAGAGGTCCAGCCGGAAGTACGTGTCGGTGACACGGTTTCGGCTGGACAGATTATCGGCAGAAACGATGAAAACCTGTCGAGTCCCGTCCATTCCCCGATTGCCGGGATTGTTAAGAGTATCGCTTCCGGGGTCATAAACATAGAATCCTCGGGAGAAAACACCGAAGGTAAATGGAAAGCCCTTCCCGGGTTTTCCGCCGAGTGGCAGAATCTGGACCGGAACATCCTGGAGGACCTCGTGTACCTGTCTGGCGCATCCGGACTGGATTCCGGGGGCATCCCGACCAGGTACATGAGTTCACCGATAACTTCTGAAGAAGTGGAAAATATCATAATACACAACACGGAAGCGGATTTATTCAGCCCGTTAACGGATGTCCTCCTCCAGGGACCGCGAGGCGAAGAGTTTGCCGGCGGTTGTCTTATACTGGACAAGCTGTTTCCGAAAGCCCGCAAGCACATTGTTGTAAGCAGAAAAAACAGAAAAATAATCGAACAATTCGAAACAACTTTCAAGGGTAATGACTCCTTTGAATTTTATGCCGTGAAGCCGAAATACCCCGCTAACCTTGAGGAGGTCCTTGTTCCCGCCATATTGGGCAAACCTTTTCCCTATGGTTTCGGGGCCGTCAATATCGGCGTCGTCGTGCTTTCATTTCAAACAGTGCTTCATGTATACCAGGCGGTCGCCCAGGGTAAACCGGTTATCGAACGGATCATCAGCCTCGGGGGAGAGAGATTTACCGAAAATCTCCATGCCCGGGTACGGGTGGGGACAACCGTGGAAGCCCTGATAAAAGGACGGATAAAAGAAGGTGAAAACAGATACATATTCAACAGCATCAACACGGGTGTAAGGGTAAAGGACCTTTCCCTGCCTGTTGACCGCAGTATTTCTTCCGTCATCGCGATTCCCGATGAAAAAGCGGGGGAATCCATGTCTTTTGCCAGGCCGGGTTTTATCAAGGATTCCTATTCATATACGTTCGCCTCGGTAATCCCGCTCTTTAAAAAAGGTTTGAATACCAATGTTCATGGTGAAAAACGGGCATGCATTTCCTGCGGTTTCTGCGAGGAGGTATGTCCGGTAAGAATTCTGCCCAATCTGCTCCATAAATATGTTGAAAAAAATATCATCGAGGAAACCCTCGCCAATTACAAAATTTTCAACTGTATCGACTGTAATCTGTGCACCTACGTGTGCACATCAAAGATTGGCGTCGCCTCCTTAATCAAGCTGGGAAAAGAAAAGCTGCGTGCGGATGGGGTCGATAATGGGGAATTCATTCGGAAAAATTTTGCGTTAAAAGGAATTCATTGAATGAATGCGCTGAAAAATTTATTGGAAAAATTGTCCAAAGCCAAACGGCTTCGGCGGTTTAAGACGATTTTCGATACTCTCGAAGGGATATTTTTCGGAGTGTCCGAGGTAACGCCCGGCGCTCCCCATATAGTTGATAATCTTGAAATTAAACGGTACATGTCCTTCGTGATAATAGCGCTTATTCCCTCGGCAGCCGCGTCCATTTTTTTCTTCGGCTGGCAGGCAGTCAAAATTATCCTGGTATCGTATATTGCCGGCGGTCTCGTTGAGGTCTGTTTCGCGATCTTCATGAAGAGGCACATTGAGGAGGGATTTCTGGTAACAGGCCTTATCTTCCCCCTGGTGCTTCCGCCGACCACCCCTCTCTGGGTAGTGGTTGTGGGGGTTGTTTTCGGCGTGTTTTTCGGAAAAGAGATCTTCGGCGGTACCGGGAGGAACATCTTCAATCCGGCGCTGGTGGGCAGGCTCTTTATTACGATTGCCTTTCCGCAGATAATGTCCGCCTCCTGGATGGCGCCGTTTACGGATGTAATCACCAGTGCGACGCCCCTTGCCATGATGCGGACCGCCGGAGAAATGACGCCGATAAAGGATCTTCTTCTGGGACTGCACGGCGGCAGCATGGGAGAACTTTTCAGGGTCGGTATCATAGCGGGCGGCATTTTTCTCATAGCATCCAAGGTCGCGAACTGGCGGGTTCCGGTTTCGTACCTCGGGACCGTGGCTGTTTTCGCTCTTATCGGCAATCAGCTGGCGCCGGCCGTTATAGCGCCTCCGGTGTTTCACCTGCTCGGGGGGGGGCTCCTCTTCGGAGCGTTCTTTATGGCAACGGATCCGGTTACCTCGCCTTTTACAAAGACAGGTAAATTGATTTTCGGTATCCTCTGCGGAATTCTGACTGTCGTCATCCGGAGCTTCTCCGGGTATACGGAGGGAGTGATGTTCAGCATCATTTTCATGAATGCTTTGTCTCCCCTTCTTGACCATCTTATTCTTAAAACAAAATACAGGGTCGCAAAACAATGAAAGATAAAATTCTAATGATTATTTTTGTCATCATTACCGGCAGCATCCTGACGACCGCCCTGGTAGTTGTAGACGGTTATACCAAACCCATTATCGCGAAAAATGCGGCTATCAAACTCAAATCGAGCATAATGTCCGCTCTCAACATTGATTTCACGGAGCAGAATGTCGAGGAGATTTTTGCCAAGTCTGTCAAGGAAGAATCAAAAGGCGGCAAGTCTTTCTATGCTGCTATGGACGGCGTTGTAGCCCTGCCGTTTAAAGGCGCCGGACTGTGGGGGCCCATAACGGGAGTACTCGCCATGAGCGGGGATCTCAAGACAATAAAGGGTCTTACAATTATTCACCAGGAGGAGACCCCTGGTCTCGGAAGCAGGATTGCGGAAAAAGCACATCTTGACAAATTCCTCAACAAGGAGTTTGCTCCTGCATTGGAAACGGTTTCTGAAGGCAAGACGGAGAAAAACACGCAAATTGACGCAATCTCCGGCGCTACCATGTCCAGCAAAGCATTGGTGAATATACTGAATGCTCAATACGAAGAATACAGGGCTGTCTTTTAGAGGAGTTATCATATGGCTGCTGTCCAATTGGAAAAAAATAAAACTTTAAAAGTTATAACTGACGGGCTGTGGGGCGACCATCCCATTTTTTCCATGGTTTTGGGAATCTGTTCCGCGCTCGCCGTATCAAACAAGGTGGAAAACGCCCTGGCCATGGGCGGCGGGGTAACTTTTGTTCTCCTGGCAACCGCATTATTTATCTCAGGCTTACGGAAACTGATACCAAACCGGGTGCGTATGATAACCTACATGATTATCATCGCTTCCTTTGTTATCATAGTCGACATATTTTTCAAGGCATTCATTCCCGCAATCAGCGAAACCCTGGGAGCCTATGTCGGACTGATTATTACCAACTGTATTATTATGGGACGGGCCGAGGCTTTTTACATCCAGAATAAACTGGGGCATTCCCTGCTGGACGCCCTGTCCAACGGTATCGGTTATACCTACACTCTCGTCATCCTTGCGGCAATCCGGGAACTTCTCGGGTTCGGTACGCTCCTCGGATTCCGAGTGATGCCGCAGGGTTTTACCACCTGGACCGTGCTGGCCATGGCGCCGGGCGCGTTTTTTGTATTAGGGCTTCTGATATGGATCTCGAGATCCCTTCTGAAAGTTGAGACCGATTAAGGAGTCAGCATGTTAGTACATCTAATTACCATCTTCATTGCGTCAATTCTGACCTATAATATAGCTTTAACGTACCTGCTGGGAATGTGTCCTTTCATCTCGCTCTCCAGGAGCCTGAAAACCGCCTCGGGCATGGGTTTTGCCGTCATTTTCGTTATTTTTCTCACGGTACTCATCAACTGGCCGATCTACAACCTCATTCTGGTGCCGCTGCATGTTGAAATCCTCTATTATATCGTGTTCATTATCGTTATAGCGGCCAGCGTACAGCTTCTTGAAATGATTATGGAAAGGTTTTTTCCGCCGCTGCAGGCGGCCTTCGGTATTTTCCTGCCGCTTATTACGGTCAACTGTATCGTGCTCGCGGTTTCCCTTTTCATGGTCATCAGGAATTACGATTATCTTTCATCTATCATCTACTCTGTCGGTTCCGCCGTAGGCTGGATGCTTGCCATTGTCATTGTCGCGGCAATCAATGAAAAACTGAAACTTGTGGGGGATATTCCGAAAGGTTTACGAGGGCCCGGAATTGTCATAATGACAGCCGGCATTCTCGCCCTCGCCTTCCTGGGTTTTACGGGGATAGTAAACGTATGATAAATTACACGGCAATTATTGTAATGAATGTCATTCTGGTTGTCATCACGGTTCTGCTCGCTATTGCAGACAAGCTTCTTGTGAGTTATGGGACGTGCAAGATTACGGTAGACAATGCCGGAAAAAAAGAGGAATTCGAAGTCGAAGGCGGCGGAAACCTTCTCACCGCCCTGACGAACAGGGGAATCAAGATTAACTCATCCTGCGGTGGAAAAGGCAGCTGCGGCTACTGTAAAGTGCAGGTGACTTCCGGAGGGGGCACTATTCTGCCTACGGAAGAAATTTACATGAACCGTCAGGAGAAAGCCTCCGGTATGCGGCTTGCCTGCCAGGTCAAGATCAAAAATGACATGGAAATTTTCATCCCGGATTTTCTCGCGATAATCCGTCAAATGGTTGTAAGCAAGAAATTCGATCCTAATAAACGATGGCTGGTAAAAATAAAATGAGTACAATAGATACCAATACAGATTTGTTGACGCCGATTCTCGACACCTATAAAGCCGAAAAAGGTTCGGTGATAGGTCTGCTTCAGGATATTCATGAGGCTTATGGTTATCTGCCGGAGGAAGTCCTAGGTACGGTTTCCAGCGAAATAGATGTACCTCTTACCACGCTGTACGGCCTGGCCACGTTTTATAACTCCTTCAGACTCGAGCCCATGGGCAAGCATCACATCTGCGCCTGTGTCGGGACTGCATGTCACGTGAAAGGCGCGCCCTTCGTGGTAGATACCATCGAACGGGAATTGAAAATCAAGGCTGGAGGCACTACTGAGGACAAGAAGTATACCTTTGACACGGTAAACTGTCTAGGAGCATGCGCCCTGGCGCCCCTGGTGGTGATTGACGGCGAATATCACGGAAAAACGGACCAGAAGAAAGTAGGCAAACTGCTGAAAACGGCCGGCACGGAGACGGACTAGAGTGGGTGTAAAAATTACCCTGCAAAAAGTCCTGGAAACTCTTGAGGCGGAAAGCCTTATTCCGGACGCTCCCCTCGAGCGAACGCTGGAATACGCCTGCGCTTCGGATCTCATGAGCGACGTACTTACTTTCTCCAGACCCAAGTCCATTCTGCTGACGGGGCTGGTTACTCCGCAGACGGTACGCACGGCGGAGGTTGCCGATCTGCTTGCCGTGTGTTTTGTATTCGGAAAAGAACCGACTGGAGAAACAATCCGTCTGGCGAAGGAAACAGGCATCCCCCTGTTCCGGACGCCTTATTCATTATTTACAGCAAGCGGCATGTTATATGCGCTTGGAATAACCAGCTGCCGTGATTCGAAATGAGCGACAGAAACTGGGGCAATAAGATCCTGGAGCTTGCGTATGAGCTCAATGCCGGCGAGGCGATGACCACAACGGTTATCAGCGTAACGCCGGATATATCCATGAACCAGGTGAGGGAGATATTCAGATCGAAAAAAATTTCCGGAATGCCGGTATTACAGGACGGCAATCTGGTTGGAATCTTAAGTCTGGAGGATTTTATAAAGTGGCTTGCGGACGACAGGTGCGATTGTCTCGTTGCAGACAAGATGTCGAAAACCGTGGACAGCGTATTTACGGATGAGCCCCTTGTCCATGTGGCGAGCAGACTCGAAACGCGCGGTTACGGAAGACTGCCGGTCATTGACAGGAAAACAGGCAAACTGGCAGGAATTATCACCAAGAGTGACATCATTGAAAAGCTTCTTCACAAGACGGAGCTGGATTTTCAGGAGGAGGAGATACGCCG
>SPDA01000650.1 GCA_004525155.1 Spirochaetales bacterium | reverse complement strand
TGCCGTGGTAATTTTCTCGACAGACTTTATCGCGTCCCGCAGGTTTAAAAGCGATACTTCACTTTTCGCGAGCGTTTTCACCATGTTGATTATACGCTGCTCCAGCTTAACGGGATCTTCGGATAAATAAAGCAGGCTTTTAGCATCAATGGAGAAATTAACCTGGTCCCGGATTTTTTTCGAATCCGATATTTTATAGATAAGGTCTCCCTGGATGGTGATAGTCTGGTAATCACTCGATGATTCTTCAAAAATAAAAGGCACATTTTTTGTTTCCATCGGAATGGATATTATTGAAGTATTCGGCATGTAGAACCGGAAGGAGAGGCCCTGTCCTTCCTTGATAACCCTGCCCTTCTTTATCACATAGACATATAAATTCGGCTCAAATTTTGCAAATTTCCAACCAAGCATAGTCGTCTCCTTCCCCTGCGTTCTTTCAGAGCATTATACTGATTTGCGGCAATATCAGCAATTAACAGACCCTTTCGGCATTACCCTCAATTAAATGACATTGATTATTTCGGCCGAAATCCCGCCGTCAATTTTTATGAGCCTGTAACCTATCGGCAGATCTTCCGTTTCCAGCTTCCCGCCGATTTTTTTAATCTGATAGTATACGGAAGGCGCTGTGTACTGGCGTATGTTGTCCGCACGGCGGTAATCGATAAAATGATAATGACCGCAAAAAATGGTTATGTCCCTGCCGGTCTCCCGCAGGACCTGATACACGGCATCCCTGTTTTTAAGCGGGTATGCAGCATCCATGTAGGTGTTTCCGCAGTCAATCACCGGGTGATGCATGAACAATACCGGGTCCTTATCCGTTTCATCAATCTGCTTTTTCATCCACGCCAGCTGCGAACTGCTGACGGACGCCCTGCCTGTGTCAAGGAAAATGAGCGTATGGGCTTCTATGCCGCGCGCATAATAATATTCATCTTCCCCGCTGCCGGCCCCTATCGCCGGAAAGTTCGTGATATCATCATGATTTCCCGGAACACATGAATACCGCAGCCCGGACTTCTCAAGCGTTTCAAAAAACCACCCGACGGCGGTTTTTTCCGCCAGATCTCCCGTAAAAACAATTTCCGCAACAGTACGCTCTTTAATATTTTCCAGGACTTTCAGGAAATTCGCCCTCGTGTCGATACCCATTTCCGCCGACTTTTTATCGTCCAGATGAAGATCAGAAACCTGGGCAATTAGCGTAATTTCTTCAGGCACAAGGATAATCCCCGCAGGAAAAAACGGTTACAGCCACTTTTTCCTTCTGAAGAAAAGAAGCATGCCGAGGGTTAAGGTTATGGTTACAGCCCACCAGACAGGATAAGCCAGCCTCAATTTAAGTTCCGGCATAAATTCGAAATTCATTCCATACACGCCGGCAATAAAGGTAAGCGGAATAAAGATAGCGGCAAAAATAGTAAGAACTTTCATAACCTCGTTCATCTTATTGCTTACGGTTGAAAGGTAAAGATCGAGCATTCCCGTGGCCATGTCCCGGAAAGTCTCAACCGTTTCCACTACCTGTACTGTATGGTCGTACACATCACGAAAGTAGACGGAGGTACCTTCCTTTATCAGCTCATGGTCGATACGCTGAAGCGCGTTCACCACCTCCCGCATGGGCCAGATTGATTTACGCAAAAAAACCAGTTCCTGCTTGATGCCGTAAATTTTATTCAGCAGTTCCCGGCTGGAAGACTTCACAAGTTCCCCTTCCATGCCTTCGATGTCTTCTCCCAGTTTTTCCAAAATCGAAAAATAATGGTCAACAATCGCGTCTATAACCGCATATAAAAGATAATCGCTTCCCAGCCGGCGAATTCTTCCTTTGCTGCTTCGGATGCGGTCCCTCAGTCCTTCAAAAATATCGCCCTGTATCTCCTGCAGCGAAATGACATAATCTTTTCCTACAAGAAGGCTGACCTGCTCCAGAATTACTTCACCGGTATCCTCTTTGAAATAAGCCATTTTTGTAACGACAAAAAGATAGTCATCGTATTCTTCCATTTTCGGACGCTGGGTCGTATTGGCAATATCTTCCAGTACGAGGGGGTGAATGTTAAATATTCTTCCCAGGTCATGAATGATATTTTCCTCATGGACACCTGTAATATTCAGCCAGGTTACGGT
>SPDA01000590.1 GCA_004525155.1 Spirochaetales bacterium | reverse complement strand
CCCTGGGGGTTAGGGTTTTTCGTTTACCTGCAGAGTCTGACGGCAGGCTTAACCTGGTTAGTGTCTGCGGTTTTCTGTATGACAGTGGTATAAAAACACTGATGGTGGAAGGAGGGCTCAAAGTGATTTCCAGCTTTCTCTCTACGGATCTGGTGGATAAGGTCATCATTACGATAAGCCCCAGGTTTGCGGGAGGCAGAAATGTGACAATCGCCGTCCCTGCCGGAGGGCGGTTTCCGGAACTTGTATCCATCACCCAGCTCCAGCTTGGGGACGACCTAATAATAGAGGGCTACGTTAAAAAAGATGACCGGCAGGAAACTGTACTTCACTGAGCCATACAGGACTGAAATAAAGGAAGAGGAACTCCCTCCCCCCGGCGAAAACGAGATTGTTATCCGTACATTATATTCCGCCATCAGCGCTGGAACGGAATCGCTTTTTTTTTCAGGAAACCAGCCGGAACTTGAAAGGCAAGACAGGACAATATCCTGTCTTGCCGGGCCCCCGGGATATCCCTTGAGCTACGGATATTCGCTCGTCGGGGAAGTTGTCGGCGTCGGCGGTCAGGTGCCTCCCGGTAACATCGGAAGGCACGCTTTTGCCTTTCATCCTCATCAATCACATGCGGTGGTCAATAGTACGGATGCCGTCATTCTGCCAATGGATATGGATCCCCTCGACGCATTGTTCCTGCCCAGCATGGAAACAGCGGTGACGCTGGTAATGGACGGAGCCCCTCTGCTGGGCGAGCGGGTGGCTGTATTGGGACTAGGTATTGTGGGGCTCCTGACGGTTTTTCTGCTCAGCGGATTTCCGCTCGATCTGCTCCTTTGCACGGATCCCTCCGCAGCGAGGAGAAAGTCGGCGGAGGAATTTGCTCCTGCCGTCTGTTTTTCAGGCACGGGTGAAGCCGCGGCTTATCTTGAAAAGATGCAAAAAGAAACGGATCTTCGGGGTGTCGATCTCTGTTATGAGCTTTCCGGTAATCCCCGGACCCTGGACGAGGCCCTGTCGCTGACGGGTTTCAACAGCAGAATCTGCATTGGTTCCTGGTACGGAAAAAAAACTCATCCCCTTGCCCTGGGGGGCGGTTTTCACCGGGACAGGATAAAAATATTTTCAAGCCAGGTAAGTACAATCGCACCCGAATATACCGGCAGATGGAACCGGGTACGGCGGTTCGGGACTGTACTGCAACTCCTGCAGAAACTCAAACCAGGCCGGTTTATTTCCCACAGGTTTCCGCTGGAGCAGGCGCAGCATGCCTATGATCTTATAATGTCGGGAGCCGAAAATCTGCTGCAGGTGGTTTTTGTTCACAAAGGAGACTGATCTATGCATTCTCTCATGGTTAAAAAGGATTTTATCGCTTCCCACTTTCTTATCGGCGGCGATTGGGGAAATGAAAACAAACCCCACGCTCATCACTATGTCCTTGAATTAATCCTGGAAGGGGAAACCCTTGACCATAACAATTATCTTGTGGACATCGTAGAAGTGGAAGCCGCTATGAATGAACTCATTTTGGGATATAAAAACAGGCTGTTAAACGATCTCGAGGATTTCGTCGGACGGAACCCGAGTATTGAACTTTTTTCCAAAATCCTCTGTACCGCCATGTCCGGGAGAATCAAGGATCCCCGTATTTCCGCCTTGAAGGCCGTCCTTTGGGAGAACGAGTCCGCCTGGGCCGGGTACGGCATCCGCCGTTCATGAGGATACTGCTCGTCATTTACGGGAGTCTCGACAGTCTTTCCGGCGGGTACCTGTACGACAAAATGCTCGTTGGCCGCCTCCGGAAGGAGGGCCACGAGGTAAAAGTTTTCTCCCAGAAGCAGAGAAGGTGCTACCCGGCACAGGCCATCGGCAACCTGGACGGAAGTCTTGCGCGGGCCGCCGCGGCTTTCAGGCCGGATATTATTCTCGAGGATGAGCTCAATCACCCCTCCCTGTTCCGGCTGAACCGCAGGCTGAAACGGAAATGGGGGGCTCCTGTTGCCGGCATTGTCCATCATCTGCGGCTGCTGGAAAAAAGCGGATGGTTCGCGGGTCTTGCCGGCAGGATTATGGAACCTGCCTTTCTTGGGGGCCTGGACGCGTTTATCTGCAACAGCGATTTTACCCGCAACTCCATTGCCTCCGCACTGAACAGCCGGGGAGGCGTCCCGGACACCTCCCTTAGAAAGCCTTCGGTCATTGCCCTGCCCGGCAGTGACAGGTTAGGCCCGGCCTCCGGAATCGGACGGTCTTCCCCCGGGGGAGAGTTCCGTATACTGTTTCTCGGCAATATAATAAGAAGAAAAGGCCTTCACGTGCTGCTTGAAGCCCTTGGCCCGCTGTCCGGCGAATGGTGTTTATCTGTCGCGGGTAATGCCCGGG
>SPDA01000009.1 GCA_004525155.1 Spirochaetales bacterium | reverse complement strand
CTATACTGTTTGTGAAGACATGCTCCCCCGTTGCCGGATCTTTCAGCAGAAAATACATGTACGATGATTTTTCCGGATAAAAGGCCGCCTTGAGAGCAATCAGGCCCGGATTGGAAATCGGCCAGGGCGGAAGACCTGCCCACATATAGGTATTGTAATTTGATTTAATTTCCAGATCCTCCTTTTTGAGATACTCGGGATGCGGTTTCCCCTCGATATCGGTTATTATGTATTCGATGGTGGCGCAGGAACCGAGACCCATATTTATCTTGAGGCGGTTGTAGAAAACAGAGGCTATTTTCGGAGCATCGGAGGCTACCCTGTATTCCCGCTCCACAATCGATGCCACGATGATTTTATCGTAAAGGTCCGCGGGTTTCATCGTCTCGTATCCGGGGACTATTTCCCCAAGCCGCTTGTAAAAGTTGGTTATCATGTCATCCGCCAGATCTCTCGCGTCCATGGCGGGCGAGAAAAAATAGGTATCCGGAAAGAGGTAGCCTTCCGCCGATTTCCCCGGAATCCGGAAGTATTCGAGAAAACTTCTGTCCATGCAGACTGTTTTAAAATCGTCGGCCTTGACCAGACCTTTTTCCTCGAGCAGCCGGGCTATCCTTGAAAGGGTAAAGCCTTCCGGCACGGTTACCTTGACCAGGGTCTGCGTTCCCTCAACGAAAAGGTCGTGTATCGCGAGCGTCGTGCTGCCGGCGGGAATTGTATACGTTCCTGCCTTGAACAGTGTTTCCGTCTTCAAGGCCCTTGCAAGAAGGCGCAGGAAACGGGCGGAATGTATTATCCGTTCCCCGTAAAGGCGGCGGGCAAGGCTGTGCAGATTTTCACCTTTGGTAATGCTGAAGGATGCATCCGCGGACGCGACGGCCTTGCCGGGACTGTTGAGCAGAAAGGCCGTGCCTAAAAGACCGCCGGCAAGAACAATGACAAGTATTACCAGTATCAGCAGTACGCGAAAGCCGTTGGATTTTTTCATGTTATGCGGTATCCCCTTTATGTTTCAACCGTTCCATCAGGGTCCGGCCTTCAAGTACATAGCTCTGTTCGAGGTTTTCAAGTTCATCGATGGTAAGGAGGTCGAAAAGCAGTTCTTCAATTTTATGTTTTATGCCGGCCGTGTTTGAATCCAGATCCTTTTCATGGCGCCGTAAAAGGACATACAGCCCCAGCATCTCCATTTCCGTGAGGTTTATCATTTATACGTCAAATTCCAGGTTTTCCCGGGCCAAATATATATTTTTGTCGTGATCGGGATCCAGGTGATTCATGTACCATTTGGCAGATTGAAGAATCGAATAAATCTTTTTATCGTCATACTGCGGTTCATGGTGAAAAAGATACAGGTTTTTGATTGCCCACTCATTAACAAAATCGACAGCCATACTGTAGGATGAATGCCCCCAGTCATATTTTTCGATGGCTTCCCCCAGCGTGTACTGGCTGTCCAGTATGATTGCGTCGACATCCTCGTAAAAGTCTACGTTTTCTTTCGTCTTTTTGAAGTCCTGTTCCGTAAGTTCCGTGTCCGTGGCGAAAATGAGGGTATTTCCGTTTTCACGGACCTTGTAATTGAAACATCCGCCGGGATGTTTGACACGCTTCCACATCACTTCCGATGAACCGATTCGAATAATCGGCTCCGTCAGCACGTGGTACGATATATCAGCTCCCATGACGTCCATGGTTACAGGGAAGTAGGGAACCTTCATCTGGTTTTTCAGCAGATCCTCAAAATTTCTGATGGGACTGTAAAAATGAATCGTACATTTCGGATCATAGGCAATGGGTACAAAAAAAGGCAGACCCTGGATATGGTCCCAGTGAAAATGCGAAAAAAAGATATGATAGGTCCTGATATACCGGTCCTCTTTTTTAAGCGCGTGGGCAAGATCGGTAATGCCGGAACCGCAGTCAAAAATAATTATGGTATCGTCATTGAGCCGTACTTCGACGCAGGTCGTATTGCCTCCCACGGCACCCATGAGGTAGGGAGGAAGCATTGCGAGGAATTTTTCGATGCTCTCCTCGCTGACGAGATCCGCCGGTGACAGCCGCTGCGCTATGGACGATATTTTGCCCTGAATCTGATTGATGGTTAGAGGGGTGGGAATCGAGCCGCGCACGCCCCAGAATCTGACTTTCACAAAAACGCCTCCTCCGCCGGGCGAAAAGCCGCGCGGTTTTCGATGATACCGAATTTTAGTATCGGTATCATATATAATTGTCGAAAACTGCGCTCAAAATCTATAGTGAAATAAGCGGTTCTTCCTGCCGGAGAGCAAGAACGCCCTTTATATCTTTTTTCGAATGTTTTTTACCCTGATTGATACCGGGACAGGTGGTCTGAAGACTGTTCCATGCTTCGGCATCCATCAAATTCGCGGGCCAGAAGGGATAGGAGCTGCACTGACGCGGACGGGATTCATAAACGATACACTTTCCATTTTCCCAGAAAATGCAGTCGTAATTGTCTTTTTCCCGGAGACTGTACCGTTTGAATGCGCCTATGTCGACTATTCTGCAGTATTTTTCCAGGAAAACAGGTACGGCAATGGAGAAAAAATCCGCCATTTTTTTACAATCCCGCGCAGACAGGAAAACGAACCCAGGTTCGATTCTGCAGCACCGGGAACACCTTACACAGGTAAAACTTAAACCCTTATCATAAAAATTTCCCTGCATCGATGTCCCGTTCCTTGTTGAGAACTACTGGGGAGAGAAGGATTCGAACCTTCGAAGGTGTAACCAACAGATTTACAGTCTGCCCCCTTTGGCCGCTCGGGAATCTCCCCGGCTCAATCCCTAGGTCCCGTGGACCCACTGATTAAGCTTGCAGTCTCAGAACACCCCGGTTCTGAAACTGCATATACTACTTGAACGCTCACTTTTGTGGTTGGTACATTAAAATAATATTACCGATATGTCAAGCCACCTTTCGGATTCGAACCGAAGACCCCGAGATTACAAGTCACGTGCTCTGGCCAGCTGAGCTAAGGTGGCGTTAGGTGCCGGAGACCGGACTTGAACCGGTACAGCTTATACAGCCGGAGGATTTTAAGTCCTCTGTGTCTACCAATTTCACCACTCCGGCGGGAGCGTGAACATACTATACCGGATGGCTTTCCAGGTCAACACATTCTGCCTGATTTAGGCTGTATATGCCTCGAGATACTGGGAGCGGGAAGGATGTTGAAGCCTTTTCAGGGCCTTTTTTTCTATCTGCCTTATCCTTTCTTTCGTAAGGTTGTACTGATCGCCTATTTCTTTTAAAGACATGGATTTCTTGCCATTTAGTCCGAAACGGTACTCGATTATGTCCGCTTCTTTTTTACTCAGGCTTGTCAGGACCTGGTTGATGTCGTCCTGCAGGGAGCGTTCAACAATTTCATCCAGCGGCATCTTGTATCCCTTGTCCTCGATGAATTCTCCCAGGCTGGAAGAATCCTTTTCGGAGTATACCGGTGTATCCAGGGATACTAGCTCGCGGGAGATGGAGAGAAGGTCATTTACATGGTCTTTGTCCATCATGACTATGTCCGCAATTTCCTTCATGTCCGGTTCGTCTCCCTTCTGGTTCAACAGTTCCTTGCGCGCCTTCTCAATCTGAACCAGTTCGTTGGCACGGTTTAAGGGAAGACGGATCATTCTGGATTTTTCACATATTGCCTTTAAAATTGCCTGCCGGATCCACCAGACGGCGTAGGAAATAAAATGGTAGCCCTTGTCTACATCGTACCGATCGATGGCATTCATGATACCGATGTTGCCTTCGCTTATGAGGTCGGAAAGGGGAAGACCCTGGTTCTGATATTTTTTTGCCACATTGACGACAAAGCGCAGATTGCTTTTTATCAGCATGTTTTTTGCGTTAGAGTCGCCTGTGGCGGCCTCGCGTGCGTACCTGTTTTCTTCTTCCCTGGTTAAAAGGGGGATCTTATTGATTTCTTTAAGGTAAAGTGAAAGTATATTTTCATCATCGCCGAGGGCTGATTTCTGCTTTTTTACTGGTTTTGTTGTTGTCATGATTCTGTCCTCCGCATATACCTATGCAAGTACCGTGCCAAGTCAGCAATTTTACGGATTTATAATTTTATATTACATAAACACTTATAAAATATTTTTCCGGCTAGAACACTCAAATTCCGTAATGTGTGTCAATATTACACATATTCCGGAAACGGGCTGTATTTTGTATCAAAAACAACCATTTATCAACTCTTCTCCCGATGTAATGCGGCCGCAGCAGAGGGCATAGGGAATGTTCGAACCGCAAAAGCACCTCATGGTACCCGTAATGTGTTTCTTGAGCCTGAAATTGTAAGGAATGGCCTCCTGGGTGGCGAATTCCTGCCGGTTTCCGGGGATAGGGAACATTATGGTCACACTTCTGAAAAACGCTGTTTTCTCGTTTGCCTTCATATCTGCAATGTGCCCCTGTACTTCTTTCCAGAAATCATAAATCAGGTCCTTTACCATGTCCAGTTCCGCAGGCGAACCGATTTTTTTTGTTTTTTTCCCCTGGATGTATTTTGCCAGCTGCAGTGAAAAAAATGCCTGCCAGTCGTCCATCGATGTTGAATCCTGCTTAATCATGCCGTATTCGTTGGAAAACCGCTGAATCATCTTGAAGGAATACCCTACTTTGTTAAATTTCATCCCGAGAATCCAGGACTTGAGAGCTGAATTATCGAAGCGGAGCTTTTTAAGGGTAGCGCCAAGGTAAAACAGAATCCGGGCATGGGATTTATTGTCCGTTACAGGACAACAGTTTAAGGCTTCTATAAAAAAAGGAAGAGCCTCATGAGGTTTGTGTCGGGTTAAACTGTGTTTACCTTTGTTGAAAAAACTGTTCCATGTTTCCATATCAGATCACGTAACTAAAATACTCACAATTGTTTTTTTCGGCAACTCTTTACAATTTGCTTGACCATGCAGGCTGTCGTACGTATATTTTTCAAGAAAATACAAATACAACAGGTTAAATTATAGCGTTTCAGGAGGACTATATGAAGATCAAACCACTTGGCGATCGTGTGCTCGTAAAGATGGAAGAAGTGGAAGAGAAAACAAAGGGCGGTATTTACATTCCCCAGACCGCGCAGGAAAAGACGCAGATAGGGAAAGTTGTTGCCGTCGGTGATGACAAAGATGCCATCAAGGTAAAGAGCGGGGACAAAGTAATGTACGACAAGTACGCGGGAACCAACGTCAAGATCGACGGAGCTGATCACCTCATTCTTAAAATGGCTGATATTCTCGCAACAATCAACTAATTTTAAGTATCTGCAGGTATCATTCACAAGGGCTTTCCGGGATTTTCCGGAAAGCCTTTTTTTTATCATTTTTCCTCTTTACGGGTTTGTGTACAGAAAACGTTCTATATCGCCTAGAAGTTCCCGGCTGTCCTTGAAAGAACGTCCCGTTTCCGGCAGGGAGGACAGCAGAAGCTGACCGTAATTTTTCCTGACTATCCTCGGATCCATGATGACAACTATGCCCCGGTCGTCAGCCTTCCGTATCAGCCTGCCGAAACCCTGTTTCAGTTTTATGGCTGCGTAAGGAACCGAAAACTCCATAAAACTGTTTCTCCCCTTTGCCTCCAATGCTTCCACCCTGCTTTTGACAATGGGATCCGCCGGCACCTTGAACGGCAGCCTGCATATGATGACGATGCTGCAGGTTTCCCCGGGCGCGTCTATCCCTTCCCAGAAAGAATCCGTAGCGAAAAGCACGCTGTTTATCTCCAGGGAAAACCGGCTGAGAAGCCGGGAGCGGTCGAGGGTTCCCTGCCTGAGCACGGTTATGCCGGCCTTTTCAAGTCTGGCAGAGGTGTACTCGTAAGCCCTGTTGAGCATGTCGAAGGAAGTGAACAGTACAAGGCCTTTTCCCTCGGAAACAAGGAGAATGTCATACAGCAGTCCCGCAATGAAAGAAATGTAGCCCGGTTCCGAGGGAAAAGGGGCATCAGCCGGCACCGCGAGAAGCACGTTTTTTTTAAACGGGAAGGGTGAGGGAAGCAGGGATTCCAGAATTCTTTCCTGTCCGGTATCGGCGAGACCTATCCGCGATTTGAAATGAGTAAAGCTGTCCTGTACGGTCATGCTTGCCGATGTGCATATCACCGTACTGTAGGTGTCAAAAACCGATTCCTTCATCAGTCCGGAAATATCAAGGGGAGTGCTGTAAAAAGTGATGAGTCTTTCACCGCCGGACAACACCGATTTTTCCATCCAGAATATCTGGTTCGGATAGTCCTCCATGTCGGTAAACTGGTTGCAGGTGGAAACCATGCTGTTTATTCTTTTGCGCACCAGGCCGAGTTCATAGAGTTCCGGAAGATCCTGCTCCGCATCAATCTCGTCGAGCACAGAAGTACACAGCTGAATGAGCTTGAGCAGCAGAGAGCGGATTTTCGAAATATGACCGATGATTACTTCCGCCGACTCCTCAGACAGGTCTTTAAGCCGCAGGGCCGTGGAACCGTTAAAAAGATCCGCCGTTTCTTCTTCCATATTCACCGTTTCCATGATTATGGAGGCATACAAACGGGGAATACCCTTGAAGAGTTCTCCTTTCATTCCCTTTCCGGCAAGAACCGCCGCGAGCCCAAGGACTTTTTTTTGTTTTTTCCGGTACAGAAGGGAAACCTGTTTAAGAATACCCAGTTTGTTTATTTTTTCGGAAAAAAAGGAGGTAGCTGCGGTTTCCATATTGTGGGCTTCGTCGAAAATGACTCTGCTGAAAGGGGGGAGTACCGCTGTCTGTTCCTGGCCGGTTCCATTAAGCCGCATGGCGACATCGGAAAACAGCAGGTGATGGTTCACGAGAAGAACCCGGGCCGAAGCGGCCTCCCTTCTCGCTTTGAGAACGAAACAGCGGTCCCTGTGTCTGCAGTGAATCCCCAGACAGGCATCCGCCTCGGAGCATACCTGGGACCATACCTGCTCGTCAGGCAGAAATGAAAGGTCCTGCCTTGAGCCGGTTTTTGTCGATTCCGTCCATTCCAGGAGTTCCTCCAGCTGGTCGCCTGTTTCAAGAAACAGCGGCGCCTCGTCCCGGACATGATACAGGCGGCGCAGACAGACATAATTACCTCTGCCCTTTACCAGCACCGTTTTTACTTTGGAATCAAGGATATCGGCTACCACGGGTATGTCCTTTTCCATAAGCTGCTGCTGCAGGTTGATGGTGGATGTTGATATCACCACCCGCTCATTGTTGAGGGAAGCCCACTGCACGGCCGGGACAAGATAGGCAAAGGACTTGCCTACCCCTGTGCCCGCCTCCACAAGGCAGATTTTCTCTTCGTTGAAAGCCTCGATTATGCTCGAGAGCATATCGAGCTGGGCCGCCCTGGGTTCGAACCCGGGAAGCCGTTCCTCGAGACGGCCGCCTTTGTCGAGGAGGGGCAGCAGTTTTAAAGGGTCCAGGTATTCCGTTATTCTCTCCGGAATGGGTTCCGCGACCACGTATACATCGTCTACATCGTTGTTCACGATGAAAAAACCGATTCCCTCATTGCCCAGCCTGGAGGCGACCTGAAGGTCCGCCGGACTCGGAGAAAGATTTCCCGACGGGTGATTGTGAATAACCACATTGCCTTTTTCCATGAAGGGATAGAGGGCCGGCACCTCGCCGGAGCTGCCCCTGGCTGCGGCGCTTATATCCGATATTCTTCCGCTTCTATCGCAAAGACCTACGCACAGCACTTCGTTCCGCATGGCGTCGATAATTTCTCTGCGCATGTACCCGATGGAGGCTTCAGTGAATCTGTCAAGAATGTTCATAAAGTTCCGGTATTGTACAGTAAAACACGTGCCGTAGAGAAGCAGGAAAATGATTGACAGAGTGACCGGGTTATGATATTCAGGTTTCGGAGGAGAAAGGAATGATTGTTCTCAAATTCGGCGGTACTTCAGTTCAGAATGCGGAGCGAATGGATGAGGTTTTAACCATTACGGAATACCAGATAGACAGAGCCCCGGTCCTGGTAAGTTCCGCCATGTCCAAAATAACGGACAGTCTTCTTCTGCTGAGCCAGAAGGCGAAAAGCGGCGAGGAAAAGGAAGCCCTGCAGCTTTTTGAGGATATCAGGAACCGGCACCTTTCCACCGCCGAAGCCTTTCTCAAAGGCGATAACCTGTCAAAAGCGGCAGAACACCTCGAATCCTACTTTACCGAACTTCACTCGCTTACAAGAGGTCTTTTACTACTGAAGGAATGCACGCCCCGCAGCCTCGATGCCATAGCTTCCTTCGGGGAGCTCATGTCCACCACTCTGCTGTATTACAGGGCCCTTACCAGGGGCATACAAGCCGAATTTGCCGATGCCAGGGACATGGTGCTTACGGACGATAATTTCACTTCCGCTCTTCCCCTGGTGGAAGAAACCAATAAAAGGATCGGGGAAGCCCTCAGGCCGGAACCCGGGAAAATTATCATCACCCAGGGTTTTATCGCCAGGACAAAGGCAGGGGCAACTTCCACCCTGGGGCGTGGAGGTTCAGACTACAGCGCCACCATTTTCGGCGCGGCCCTGAATGCGGAGGAGGTGCAGATCTGGACCGATGTGGACGGCATTATGACCACGGACCCGAGGATCGTGCCGGAAGCGAAAACGATCGCTAAAATAAGTTACGAGGAAGCTGCGGAACTGGCCTATTTCGGCGCCAAGGTTGTCCATCCCTCCACTATTCAGCCGGCAGTGGAAAAAAACATCCCTGTGCTTGTCAAAAACACGATGAATCCGCAGGGTAAATACACTTCCATCGAGGTTTATTCGAACAAGCCGGGCATCCGCGCAATCGCGAGCAAGAAGGACATTACCCTTATAAACATTAATTCCACCAGAATGCTCAATGCCTACGGCTTTCTTAATAGAATCTTCGCCATCTTCGACAAGTACAAGACCCCTGTTGATCTTATAGCCACCTCGGAAGTCTCCGTTTCAATGACTATCGACAATCTCACCTACATCGAGGACATTGTGAAAGAAGCCGAAAAAATCGGTTACGTGAACGTGGAACAGGGAAAATCCATTATCTGTCTTGTGGGTCAGAATTTCTGGCAGGATTCGGCCTTTGTGGAAAGGGTTTTCAAATCCCTCCACGGCATAAAAGTACGTATGATTTCCCTCGGTTCCTCGGATATCAACCTTTCCATCGTCATTCCCGGCGCTTCCTTACAGGAGGCCGTTCAGAAACTTCACAGGGAATTTTTCTCCTGATGCACGTTATTCCAAAGGAATTGTGATGGATTTTTTCCCGAAGCTCATGGTATACTTTTTGCATGGAGCTGGAATTTTACAAACTCCAAACATGTAAAAACGATTTTATCCTGATAAACCATATGGCAGGTAAAAAAAGCTTCCGGGAACAGTATGCTGCCCTGGCGCTTGTTCTTTGTCCGTATCACAAAGGCATCGGAGCGAAAGGCGTCATTATTCTTACCCCGGGCAGGGAACACGCAGTAAGGATGGACCTTCTCCTTGCGGACGGAACCGAGTCGAGGCTTATCAATGACGCTGTTATCTGCGCGGGCAGATACCTGTTCGACAGCGGTATGATTTCCAAATCCTCCATTGTAATCGAAACTATAAACGGGACAGTTACCATTGAAATAATTGATTCCAGAAATTTCCGTATTTCCCTCGGCATTCCCATGACCTACAACAGAAAAGAAACCCTTCAGGAACTTTCCGAAACCTCCTACAGCCGCCAGGTCATTTTAAAGGGAAAATCCTTCATGGTTACTCCTTTCTTCCTCCAGTTCACGGGCGTTGTTGTTTTTGTGGAGAATCCCCAGAGGCGGGAGTATGCCCGTGTTTCGCGGCTGCTGAACACAGGGGGCCTTTTCAACGAATCTCCCGTACCCGTTTTTACCAGCGTCCTGAGCAGGGAGGAACTGTGTTTTTCAGTATTCACCAAAAAAAGCCCCTGGGATATTGCTTCATTTTCCGGCATCGCAGCTGTCGGGGCCATTATAAACGGCTTTATTGAAAGGGATTCGGTTGCGGTATATGATGATGACAATCTTTACATCAACTGGAATGAAAAGGACAACATGGTATACGTCACAGCCGCCTCCGACTACGTTTTTACCGGCTCCTGTTACGTTGAAGATGCCCGTTAAAGGAAACAATGGACCAATTTTTTGACAAACTGGGCGACTGGCTTAAATCGATCCTCAGCGAAGAAGAAGGGAAAACCCGCCACAGGCCTCAATCCCACGATGCGGATTATCAGGATGCCTGGAACGAACTGGACGATTTCCTTAAAACGGGGAAATCGGAACCAAAACCTGATTTCAATCGGGACGGTACGCAGAACAGGGGACCTGTCATTCCGGAAGACCTCCGGGTGCATTATAAAACGCTCAATCTTCGGTTCGGCGCATCCCTGGAAGAGGTAAAAAAGGCCTACAAAAAAATTATAAGTCTCTACCACCCGGACAAGCATGCCGGAAACGCGGAGGCGCGAAAAATTGCCACAGAAAAAACTCAGGAATTAAACTCGGCTTATGCCAAACTGGAAGCCTGGTTCGAAGCCCGGAAAATCTGAAAATTATTCTATGCCGTATTCCTCAATTTTACGGTGAAGGGTCTTTCTTCCAATTCCTAACATTTCCGCGGTCTTGGACTTGTTTCCGCCTAGACTGTGCAATGTTGCCTGGATTATCTGTTTTTCCGCCATTGCCATATCCATACCCACATTAATTTTTATGTAATTTTTTTCATTTGCCGAATATATGGCCGGCGGAAGATCGTCCGGTTCGATAATGTTGCCCTTGGCGAGTACAACTGCGCTTTCAATGCAGTTCCTAAGCTCCCGTATATTGCCGGGCCACGAATAGGAATAGAGCGCGTTTATCGCTTTCGAATCTATGCCCTCGATTACCCTGTTGTTTTCTGCGGAAAATTCCTTCAGGAAGGCGGCGGTGAGGATGGGAATGTCCTCTTTTCTTTCCCGCAGGGGAGGCACAAGAATGGTGACGACGTTGAGCCTGTAATAAAGGTCCTCCCGGAACCTGCCCTGGGCGATTTCTTCCTTCAAATCCCTGTTCGTGGCAGCGATAATCCGCACATCGACCTCGATTGTTTCCTCTCCCCCCACCCTTTCGAAAGTTTTTTCCTGCAGCACCCTTAGAATTTTTACCTGACCCGCGGAATTGATGTCCCCGATTTCATCAAGAAAAATGGACCCGTTGTGGGCCAGTTCGAAACGGCCCCTCTTCCTCGCCACGGCGCCGGTAAAGGAGCCCTTTTCGTGGCCGAAAAGCTCGCTTTCCAGAAGGCTTTCCGTAAGAGCCGCGCAATGGACCTTGATAAAAGGGTTGTCCCGCCGGTTTGAGAGATTATGGATGGCATCTGCCACAAGTTCCTTCCCCACGCCGCTCTCCCCGGTAATAAGAATCGAAGCCCTGCTAGAAGCCACCTGTTCTACAACTTCCAGTATCTTTTTCATGGCATTGCTTTTGCCTATTATTTTGGCGTATTTTTGTTTCCCGAGAGACTTGTTCAATTCCTCCTGCAGGACCCGGTACTGAAGGATGAGTTCCCTGCTGCTTAAGGCCCTTTTTACCAGAAGCGATAATCTGTCGAGGTTTACCGGTTTCGTGAGAAAGTCATAAGCGCCGTTGTGCATTGCCTGAACGGCAGCCTCTATCGTTCCATGCCCCGTGAGGATGATGACCGGTATCGATGGTGTCGAAGAACTGATTTTTTTAAGCAGATCCTCGCCTGACATGTTGGGCATTTTGAGGTCCGATATAACCAGATCTATCTCGTTGTTCTCGAAAACGGATAACGCGTCCGTGCCGTCCTTCGCAAGCAGTGTTCCGTAACCGTCCATTTCAAGCGCTTTAGCGAGGCCTTCCCTGATGTTTTTTTCGTCATCCACGATGAGTACGTTAAACTTCATTGTCAGCTCCTTTGAAGTCGATAAGCCTTTGCTCTTTCTGCGGAATCGGGAAATTCAGGGAAAAGGTCGTCCCCTTCCCTTCCCGGGACTCTACGGAGATTTCCCCGTCATGTTCCTTGATTATCTTATACACCAGCGTAAGACCTAGACCCGAACCGAATTCCTTTGTTGTAAAATAAGGCTCGAAAATCTTGTCCATGAGATGGTCAGGAATACCCGCTCCCGAATCCGCAATTTTCACCGTTATAAAACCCTCCTCCTGCCTGGTTGTAACCCGTAAATATCCGCCTTCCGGCATGGCCGCTTCGGCGTTTTTAATAATGTTGAGCAGCGCCTGTTTGATATATTTTACGTCCAGAGGCAGATACGGAAGGTCCTTTTCCAGGCCGAGTTCCACGGTTATCTTTGCACTCTCGAGTTCGGGACGGATGAATTCCATCAAATCCTCGATAATGTCGTTAATACTCTCTTTTTCCAGATTCGTGTTCATGGGCCGTACGGCGAACAGAAAATCGACGATTATTCCGTTAAGACGGTTTATTTCCTCGTCTATAATTTTCAGATGGTCTTCCATGGCGGCCTGTTCGATTTTTTTCTTTTTTTGAATCGATTTTTTTATGAGCTGAATGTGAATACTGATGGAGCCCAGAGGGTTTTTGATTTCATGCGCAACACCCGCGGCAAGGGTCGTCAGGGACGCCAGGCTTTCCGCCCTCCGCAGGCGGGCTTCCCGTTTTTTCCTTTCCGTAATGTCGCTTATATGGATAAGGTTCCCCTCCACGGTCCCTTCTTTTACATAGGGGGTAATAATAAATGAGAGGATAAACATGTTTCCGTTACCCTCGTTCATGGTGAATTCCTTTTCCGGTATCTTTTCCTGGTTCGTAAGCGTCTGACGGATAAAATCCGACACTTCCTGATCGTTCACGATTTCCCATACTAAGCGTTCATTCAGGTCGCGCATGGTTATATGCAGCAGCCGCTCCGCAGTCTTGTTGACGAGCACAAGCCTGTGCTCCTTGTCGCTCACCATTATGCCGTCCGGCATCGATTCAATTGCCATTTCGAGCCGCTCGTTTTCCGTGGCCATGTCAACGAGGAGGGAATAAACCTGTTTTTTATCGAGTTTTTGAAAAATCTCCAGGGCTTTTTTTATGAACCTTCTCATGCCTGTACCTTCATTTCGGAAAACATGCTTGAGAAAACGAGCTGGGGATTCTGATGGAATACCTCCATTCTGGAGGCGCCGCGCCTGATAATTTCCAGCCATCTTTCCTGTGTTCCCAGAGGCACCTGGTCAGCCTCTCCCGAAAGGGAAAGCCTGAGCTGTTCGGTAAACTTGACGATAAAGCGCGACGAAAGGTCCTTACGCGCAAGCTGGGTAATGATGTTTTCCAGTTCCCTGTCCGCGGCGAGCGCGTCTTTCTCATGCAGGAGCAGGCGGAGCCACCGCCGGGCAATGGCATTCAATTCTTCCGCATTCACATCCTCCCAGGTTTCGAAATACTGGGCGAGGGTTTTAAAATTTTCCGGATTGTCGCGGAATATTTTTTCTATGACCAGACCCGAGGTTTCCGCTGTCCTCTGCATGAAGTAGAGTGACCGCACCCGGGACAGGATGGTATCGATAACGCCCTGCCGGTTAGTTGTGAGCAATATGAAATACACCCCCGACGGCGGTTCCTCGAGTATTTTAAGAAAAGCGTTCCTCGCGCTCTCCAGAAGCCTGTCCGCGTGTTCCAGGATGATGATTTTATTGTATCCCTGCGATGTGGTATGCGCCCAGTAGGTCACTTTGCGTATATTGTCTATTGAAACGGAATCGAGAAGACCGGAAGCGCATATCTTTTCCGCATTATTCCTGTTTTCATCAAGCAGCTTCACAAGTTTTTTCTCTTCCGGCAGGGACCTGGCAGGATGGATTAGCTCGAGATTGTCCTCCAGACTCGAATAGGCATCGCTGATTTTTTTCAGTTTTTGTTCGTTCCCCTCCCACAGTAAGGGGTCCAGGCGCCTTAAAAGTTTTCGCATGGCCCGCAGGTAGAGATACTGCGCTATAGGTTTGGGATGCCGCTTGAGAACGTCCCCGGCAGCGGTGATGTCCCGCATGAAATAACGGGGACCCATCATTATCGTTCCGGGATGGAGAAGAACCCGGTGAAGGCCGCAGGAAGCGCATGAACAATTCCAGGCCGCGGAACCCTGTTCGCAGGTAAGCACTCTCGCGAGTTCCAGCGCCGTTGAAAGTTTGCCTGTGTAGGGTTCGCCGTAAAACAGCAGTGACCGGGGCACCTCACCAGCTTCAAGATTCTGCGAAAGCGTCTGAACCGCCGCCGGCTGGCCGAGGATATTTTCAAACATGAATCTTTGTGTCCCTTATTATGGAGATGCCGTAGGGCAGGATTGAAACGATGATTCTGTAAATAAAACTTTTTGCGTAAAGCGCTTCCGTGGGAAAAAAAGGCTGCCTGTCCAGGATGAGAACTACAAGACATACGAGAAGAAACCCTTCCGCAATCCCCAGTACAAAACCGAGAAACCTGTCAAGCTGCTTCAGGTTGAGCGACTCGAATACACGGTGCAGGATGGTTTCTATTATTTTAACCACGACGAATACAGCGATGAAAATGACGGCAAAGGAAATTATCTGGGTACCCCACTGGAGATGTGTGTTGTTCTGGAGAAACAGGGCCGCGGGCCCCGAAAGAAAAACGGCGCAGGCCAGGCCTGCAATAATGGCGACCATGGTGAGAAGTTCCGTTACAAATCCCCGGAACAGTCCGCGGATAACAAGCAAAATAAACAACAGACCCATGATGATATCGAACGTGTTAAGTGTCATGATGGCGTAAGGTTCTCCTTAAGAATGCGCGCAATAACGTCAGCCGCATCTTTGACGCAGGCCCCGGCAGCGGCCCTTGACATCGCAGCCAGATATTCACCATTTCCCAGGAGCCTGTCTAGGGTTGCGAATAGATGTTTCGTTGTAACCTCCTGTCCGCTCAGGACGATCGAGGCGCCAAGGTCCGCGAAATAACGGGCGTTTTTTATCTGGTCGCCCCTGCTGCCGGTTAGGTCCAGCGGAATCAGTATCGACGGCTTGCCCAGAACAGCCAGTTCCCAGAGCACATTTGCCCCGGCCCTCGACAGAACTATATCGGCCGCGGCCATTACATCTGCAAGCTCGGGACCCAGGTAGGAGAAACTTCTGTAATTCGCATGTGCCGCATTCCGTGTTTCGGACGGGCCGGTCTGGTGCACGACAAAACATCTGGCAGCAAGTTCGGGAAGCGCCTCGAAAACAAGGTCGTTGATCTGCCTTGAACCCTGGCTGCCGCCTAATATCAGGAGGACGGGCCTGTTATCAGGCGAAGTT
>SPDA01000121.1 GCA_004525155.1 Spirochaetales bacterium | reverse complement strand
CATTTTCACATATGAAGGAAACCTCCTCTATCCTCTTATCTTTCTTTCCTTTCTCCTTGGGATAAACTTCAACTTCGACAGGCTCATTACCAAGCCCGTAGTCCAGTTTTTTGATTCCATCTCCAGGGTTTTTTATCACATCAACAGCCTGGTCATCGAGCTTATCGGTTTCGGCATCATTCCCCTGGCAGCAAATCTCGTTCTGCAGCTTCGTATCAACCCGGAAAGAATACTGTTTAAACAACTGGCCCTTATATTGGGCATAGACTCGGTGATCATCATTTTCGGCGTCTTTCCGCTGATTTTGTATTTTTTCGGCGGCAGGCAGAATCCCTACAAATGGATATACGCAGCCTTAAGTTCCGCCATTGCGGGATTCGTGTCGAGAGACAGTTTTTTTACCCTTTCGATACTGACGAAACACGGCAGGGAGAGTTACGGAATCCCCCGGAAAGTCGGAAGCGCCGTGTTTCCTCTGCTGTCCATGATTGGCAAGGCGGGAACTGCGATGGTTGCGAGCGTAGGGTTTCTCCTCATCATTAAATCCTACTCGAGCCTGGGGATTACCTGGTTTCAATTTTTCTGGGTACTTCTCTTCACCTTTTTAACCTCCTTTCTGCTCGGATCCGCTCCGGCAACGGGAAGTCTCGTGGCCATTTCCTTTCTCTGTAAATTTTACGGCCGGGGTATAGAAGAGGGATACCTTATTCTAAACGGGATAATGCTTATTCTCATCAGTTTCGGCGTCCTTATAGACGTGATAAGCCATTCGGCCATAGCCCTGCTTGTCACAAAACACGAGAATTTGCATCAGGAAATCGAGACCAATAATTTTATTTGAGGTAGATAGAAATTCCCAATCTCAAGGTTATCAGGAACTGATCGTAAAACGGAATCTGAAGATCGTCCCAGGCATGAAACACGGGGAAATATGCAGCGAGACAGGAATAGAAACCGAGACTGTCCCCGAAGCGCCATACAAAATTGCCGCCGACGGAGGGTCTGAAGCTCCTGAAGAAACTGTACATGCTCGTCATAAGGTCGCTTCTAAAGGTAACCGTTTCGCCGGAAACAGGATCGGTATAACCCGCCTTCCCCCGACCGTAGCCGAAGGTCGGAATATAAAAGATGAAAGCCGGAGAAAAGAAGGGTGAAAGAACGAGCTGCCTGGTCAGGTTGAAATTGAAGGCGAGTTTTGCATCCAGAGTAAGCTGTAAAACTGTTACCGCATCCGCCGTTTCAATTTCCGTCGGTACGGCCAATCCCGCCGAGGTGAGGGTGTAATCCTGGGGAGTCGGGAACGACAGGGAAGGATTTAAAGAAATGAGGGGAGTAAGGTTTATTGGAACCTCCGCTCCCCAAACAGAGAGGAGAGGGCTGGGAGCGCCTCCCTGATCAGCGCTTCCCTGCCAATACAATCCGCCGAAAACCTGAATCTCGGCTACATCGATAGAAAATACAGGAAAACCCGCCAATAGAAAAAGAAGAATAAAAAATATGGTCTGCCTTTTATGATCCATCGTGTAGGGTATTATACCACAATCAATAGGATTTTGCAAAAACCGGCAGAGCCTGCGCCTTGCTGCCGCAGACCACGCATCCCTTTGTAAGGGTGGAAGGATCCGTTTCCGGCACTATGCGTATGGTTGCCTTTGTCTCCTCCTTCACTTTTGCCTCGCACTCCCTGGAACCGCACCAGGCTGCAACGGCAAAACCGCTGTCTTTCTCGAAAAAGTCCGTAAAATCCTTATACGAAGCAATGTCGCTGGTGTTATCGTTTCTGAATTTGAGGGCCTTGTTGTACAGGTTACGGTGAATATCCGTCAGAAGGTCCTGAATGACCGCCTCCGCCTGTTCCGCTTTAACGCTTTTCTTTTCCCTGGTATCCCTTCTCACAAGCATGACATTTCCGTTCGCCATATCCTTGGGTCCGATTTCAACACGGACAGGAACACCCAGCATTTCCCATTCCGTGAATTTCCAGCCGGGAGAGTTCTGATCATCATCGTCAAACACGGTCCTGAAACGGGCCTTCAATTTTTCGTGTATTCCGCCTGCATAGTTGAGCACGTCTGTTTTATTCTCGTTTTTGTAGATGGGTATGACAACGACCTCCGTAGGCGCCAGTCTGGGGGGCAATACGAGTCCGTTATCATCGGAATGGGCCATGATAAGGGCCCCGACCAATCTTGTTGAAACTCCCCAGGAGGAGGCCCATACAGGCTCCAGGCTGCCGTTTCTGGTCTGAAAGGTAACATCAAAGGCTTTCGCGAAATTCTGCCCCAGAAAGTGGGAGGTTCCCGCCTGGAGGGCTTTTTTGTCCTGCATCATGGCCTCGATGGCGTAGGTATCCACGGCGCCCGCAAATTTTTCGCTTTCGCTTTTGATTCCAGCGAGAACCGGAAGGGCCATGTATTCCTCCGCAAACTGCTTGTAGACACCGAGCATTTTGAGAGTTTCAGCGAGGGCTTCTTCTTTTGTCTCATGGGCCGTATGGCCTTCCTGCCATAAGAATTCCGTGGTCCTTAGAAAAAGTCTCGTTCTTTTTTCCCAGCGGAGAACATTGGCCCACTGATTTATCAGTATCGGAAGATCCCTGTAGGACTGAATCCAGCGCTTGTACATGCTCCAGATAATGGTTTCCGACGTGGGACGCAGTATAAGGGGTTCCTCGAGCAGTTCTCCCCCGGCATGGGTAACAACAGCCAGTTCCGGGGAAAAACCCTCAATATGTTCCGCTTCCTTTTTAAGAAAACTTTCGGGGATTAAAAGGGGAAAATAGGCGTTAACATGACCGGTATCCTTGAACATACCGTCAAGGACTGCCTGTATTTTCTCCCAGATCGCGTACCCACGGGGCCGTATGACCATGCACCCCTTAACCGGAGAATAATCCGCGAGTTTTGCCTGCAGTATGATATCAATATACCATTGAGAATAGTTATCACTTCGGGATGTAATTTTTTCTGCCATATATTCCTCGGTTTGGAGCCGTAATAGTAATATAAAGAATTATTGATTGTCAAGAAAACCGGGGCGTGCGGAAGAAAGGTTATTGCAGAAAAACCGTTTCCACCATGTAGCGGATATTATTGCCCGCCTGGGCCAGTTCTTCTTTTTCCACTATAAAAATCAGACTTTTTTCATCGGGCCCTATAATTATCTGCCGTATTTTATAGGATTTCACATCTTTCCTCTTAAAGTCAGGCAGCCCGACGGTATAGGTCTTTTTCTGTGCATTCTGTTTCTCGATAGCCATAGTTATATGAAAGGCGGAACTGGTTTCCGTTTTACTGCTGAAGACTGACTGGTTCAGTTCTATGGAATACTGATTCCCCAGATTGAAATCCCTGAACTGAAGCTTCTGTTTTGGTTCCTCGCCGTTAAGCAGAATGTATAGAATCCTGCCTGTTTTTAAATGGTTTATATCGTATTTCATGCTGAGAGGAGAAATCTCTTTCATGATGGAATATAAGGCGCCGCTTCCGTCCTGTGTAGTTTCCACAGGCACCTTGAATTCTGCCTTCTTTACCCCGTCCTGAGTGAACTTGTTCTGCCGGACATCGACCGTATAAATTTCCGCATAGGGATAATCTTTGCTGTTTATGCCGTACTGTGCGAACATGAAAAAGCGGGCATCATTTGAAAATCCCAAATTTACAAAAGCAGCTATGTCTCCCGCAAATAATAAAAACGGCAGCAATAACAGTAAAAAAAGAAAGATACTCTTCTTCATTTTCTCCCTCTCTTCATAAATATCGAACTATTTCATGATAACTATAGGAAAATCTCATCTACGCCTTTGACCAGCGGAAACCATATTCATATAATGCTGTTGATGACACTGACGCTGCGTAATTCAATTCTAATAGGTTTTTTGCTGGTTGTCACACTGTTTTTTCTCTTTTTTTCAGCTTTTCTCATTTACCTTGTTGCCGGCTTTCCGCGGTCTTTCCTTTTAAATGATCTCTACCAGATTACGGAAAGTACAAAACCCATCGCAGAACTCCTCATTACCTGCGGCGCTTACATACTTTATTCCCTGGTAACAGGGTATGTACTCAAAACCTATTTCAGGAAAACCACATCACCGGAAGTGTTCTTTTTTATGCTTTTTACCCTGTCCCTGTCCTTTAACGGACTAAAATGTTTCCAGATCTTCCTTATTCTCAATTCCCTGCCCTCCTATTACGGGGTTGTTCTAACCAGGCTGGATATTTTCGGCACATTTTTCGGTCTTGGCTGTCTGTTCTGCGCCGGAATTTTTCCTACCGGAATCCGGACACAGAAATACGGTTTGTTCATCGGCCTGATATTCCTCATATCCGTGATTATCGCAGCATCTCTTCCGGTGGATGCTTCTACCATGGATACGTCCCTGTCTTATGCCGTAGGAAATAAAAAAGAATTGTATATTGTTTTATATGTTCTTAAACTCTTTTCTTTTATCAATTTTTTTCTTGCAGGCTATTTTAAAAACAACCGGGATTATTATTATCTGGGACTTGCCATACTTGTGTTACTGGCCGGCACTGAAGCTTTTCGTATTTTTTCTTCCCATTTACTGGAAATATCGGGTTTTATATCCCTGGTATTCGGAACGGTCTTTTTCAGCAACCGGATTCATTCCCTGTATATGTGGCGATAGGAAGGTTACGTCAGCACGGGCACATGTTAAAGAAGCATGTAGGCAAAGAACCCGGTACCGATGGGAATTATAATATTGTCCATATCTCCGGTGGGAGCTGCCTCGAAAAGGGCCGCTGCCAGCCCGATAATCAGGGAGGCCTGCGCAAGCCCGGTTATGCGGTAGGTAACGGCAAAAACAGTAACTAGACAGGCCAGACTTCCGGCCAGAGTTTTTCCGTTGAGAAAAGCTATCCTCACCCTGCCGAAGACTTTGCCGAAGATACTCGAAACGCTGTCACCAAAAGCCAGGGCATAAATGGCAATGGAGGCAGCCGGTTCGGGATAAAACAGCAGGGCAGCCATGGCGCCAATTACCAGTGTAACAGGACCTAAAACAAAGCTCATACTGTCTTTTTCTCTTGAGGCCGCCACGGTCAGGGTGGATATTACCGCCACCTTTCTGCCGTTTACCCTCAAGGTTTCTGAAAAAGCATATAAAACTATGCCGGTTCCCAGGAGAACCATAGTGAAGGTGCTGTTCAGAGAAGCAAGAACCGGTACGAAAGCTATGAGAGCATGTATGGACTTTCTCAAAAGCTCTACTTCGATTTCTTTTTTAGCGTTCTGCGCTCGTGAAATATAGTCTGTAATTACGTTCGAAAATAATTTTCCCATGGTTGTAAATCTTTGGAATGTTCTCTTAGTGTACATGCAGGATTCATGCCAAATATGCTATGAGAAAAATTATAAATATATTTATTGTTTATAAGGAATTAAATGTTTCAACCCGGATGGAATAATCCGTAAATTAGAAAAAGTATGGTTTTTTATACAACAATTTTCTTAATTTGCTATTATACTTTTACAATAATAAAAAATACTTTACACGATACAAGCGCCTACTGTATAATATCACAGCTTGGGGCGATTAACTCAGTGGAAGAGTGCTACCTTCACACGGTAGAAGTCACTGGTTCAAATCCAGTATCGCCCATTCCCCCTAAAACAAAAAACCCATCCTTCATTTTACTTAAAGGATGGGTTTTCCTGCATATTACTTGAGTTCCTTTAAAAGCGCCTCAACCTTGTCGGTCTTTTCCCAGGTGAATTCTTCCCTGCCGAAGTGCCCGTATGTTGCAGTCCGCTGGTATATCGGTTTCTTCAGATCGAGGGTCTTAACGATTCCGGAAGGACTCAAATCGAAAACCTTTACAATAGCTTTTTCTATCTTTTCCTCATCAACTTTGGAGGTGCCGAAGGTTTCTATCATGACGGATACGGGAAAAGGAACGCCGATGGCGTAAGCTATTTCCACTTCGCACCTTTCGCAGAGATCCGCGGCCACAATGTTCTTTGCAACATACCTTGCCATGTAAGCAGCTGATCGGTCAACCTTGGAAGGGTCCTTGCCGCTGAAAGCGCCGCCGCCGTGCCGGCCCATGCCGCCGTAAGTGTCCACAATAATCTTTCTGCCTGTCAGTCCGGAATCTCCGTGAGGACCTCCGATGACAAATCTGCCGGTGGGATTGATGAAATATTTTGTTTTATCATCGAGAAGATTTGCGGGCCCCAGAACGGGCTTCACGATTTTCTCGATAATTTCATGCTTCAACTCATCGTAACCGAT
>SPDA01000495.1 GCA_004525155.1 Spirochaetales bacterium | reverse complement strand
TATATACCCTGCCGTCTATCAGGTTTGAGGTTCCGATGAAAAATATACTATAATGGAACCTATGCCCAAGCCCACTATGTTCCGGTGTAAAAAATGCGGCGGACTCATCGTGCTCCCCTGGTCCGGTGCTGAAAAGCAAAGGCCGCCAGCGGAGATTACCTGTACCTACTGCGGCGAACGGTTTGTCGATGACGGCGGGCAGACGGACGCCCGGCCCGACACTGCCTGGTTCGAGACAAAGTACGGAATCGGGCTCAATGAGGAACAAAAGGAAGCGGTATCATGGCTAAAACAGACGGGAAGGCAGGACCGTTTTGCCGGTTATGACTGGCTCCGTTTGGCTGATGAGGAAATCGGCGATGCCCAGATGCGCTACATCGGCAGTCTTACTTTTCTCGAAGAACTTGACCTTAACAACAACGAAATTACCGATGCCGGCGCCGGGGAGCTCGCGGGTCTTGTAAACCTCATAACCTTAGGGATCGGGAACAATACTATTACCGAAGCTGCGCTGCCGCACATTTCAAAACTTGCGAGATTAACCGAGCTCAATCTCGAGGGCGCCGATTTAACCGACGAGGGCATTGATCGGCTCTTTCCGCTGACGCGGCTTGAAAAACTCAATATCCGGGGGACAATGGTAACCGAGGAGGGAGTGCTAAAGCTTACGAAAAACCTGGCTGCCTTAAAAGTAATCAATATCGATACCAAAGGCCTGCATCTGTACCCGCTGTTGAAAGCCGGCGTCCTGCCCCTAATCGATGATGTGGGGTATATCCTGAACTTGAGCAATCAGCAGCTTGCCGATGAAGATCTCGTACACCTGCAGGATATGAAAAGAGTAATCGAAATAGTGCTTGATAACAACCAAATACACGGCGAAGGTCTCCTGTATTTAAAGGACCTGTCCAATATGGGCCATTTGAGACTGAACAACAATCCTATAGGCGACGATGGCCTTGAATATATCAAGGAACTGAAACAACTGGAATTTTTGAGTCTCTGGGGAACCAATGTAACGGATAAGGGGGTGAGAAGATTGAAGCGAAGCAGACTTAGGCTTAATATTGACCATCCCGTGTTGTACCGATGAAAAAATGGAAAACATAATCAGTTTCAGATGCCAGAGCTGCGGCGCGGGTCTTTCCGCGGAAAGATCCGCAGAAACGGTGCAATGCAGGTATTGCGGCGCCCAGTTCATGCTGCCCGATCCCGCAGCCGACCCCGGCCTGTATTCAAAAACTTTTCAGAGCGGATATGATGTCGAGCACGATCAAGACTTAATAGATGCTATCCGCTGGGTCAACAGGAAGGGGCCGAACTGGTATCCCTCGCTCTCCTCCTTCGGCACATCCCTGGACTTCAGCTCGTTTCATACCAACAATAAAGGCCTGAAAATTATAAGCAAATTATATAATCTCGAAAACCTGAATCTGCACCTGTGCAAAATCGGCGGCAGAAGCCTCAAACATCTGGCAGCCTTGAAAAAGCTCCGCAAATTGAACCTATGCCATACAAAGGTAAAGGATGCCGACCTGGCCTTCCTGCCTGAACTGAAAAATCTGGAAAGTGTAAGCCTTGAAATGTGCAGTGTTACGGACGCGTGTATCCCTCATCTCGAGGCGCTTCCTTCACTGGAACAGCTTAATATCAGCACCACAGATATAACTCCCGAGGGTATACTCAGGCTTGCGGAGCTTCAGAACATCAGAAAACTTGAAATAGACGGATATGGAAATAAAAACTTTCTTCTTTTCCGGGCCGGGGTAGCGGAAAAGTGTTTCACCCTGCACGATGTCGATTTGACATTTGAAAAACTTGCCGACGACGATCTTAAGTATCTGGAGAAATACAATCAAATCCGAAATCTCGATCTGCGGTGCAATAAGATTGAAGGGGCCGGGCTTTCTTATTTAACCGGATTCAAACACCTTATGTCCTTACGACTCAGTTTAAATCCGGTAACCGATGAAAATCTCGTACATTTGCGGGAACTGCCCCGTCTGCGGGTCCTGGAGCTGGAAAATACGGAGGTTACCGAAGCCGGCATAGCGATGCTTAGGGAACGTTTTCCGAAAATGTTGATTAGGTATGTACAGAAATAACAAAGAGTCTTGATTTTCGGTGCCAGAGCTGCTGCGCGTATTTTCTGCTGCCCGATCCTTACCCCGATCCCGATTTGTATGCGAAAACTTTTCAGAACGGCTGCGATGCCGAGCATGACGAAGCCTTGAAAGAGGCGGTACGATGGGTCAATAAGGGGAGGCCCAACCGGGCGCCCGCACTTTCCTCCTTCGGCACGTCTCTCGGCCTGCTTACGGACGACACCGGCATGAAATATATAGGCAGGCTGTACGGCTAAAGACTGGCAGAAAGAGTCTACAAATGATATACAGATTTTTATGGCAGAACTCCCCGGATCCGCTAATAATGAATCCCTAGATTTTTCTGAACCCTCCGCCCGGAAAGCGATGAACTTCGCGATACTGAGCTCATGTTTCGGCGCCGTATCGCAGATCATGGTCCGTGAGAGCAGTATCATCATTCTGTACGCGGGCAAGCTGGGCGCTGGACGGTTTTTATCCTTGGTTTCCACATCCGCCCAGCTTCTGGCAATCTGTCTTTTTATCATACCTGTCTCCTACCTCATGGAGCACACCGGAAAGAAAAAAATCGTTCTCCCGGCGGTTCTCGTTACCATGGCGGGAATCCTTACTATCGCTGCGGCCGGGTTCTTCGGCGATAAGGGGCGGATAATACTGTTAACGGGTCTTCTTCTCTTTTCCGTTTCTCT
>SPDA01000027.1 GCA_004525155.1 Spirochaetales bacterium | reverse complement strand
GAGGAACTGACGGACGCACGGCGGGCGGGCATGATACTGGACTACATTACTCCTGAAAATGATTTCAAGACCACCCTGGAAAAAATGACATCCCTTGCCGGCGGCGCCGCAGCGGATACGGAACGGCTGACGGACATGCACGAATACATGGAAACCCTCGCCATAGAGGAGCACTTTATCCTCGATCCATCCATTACCAGGGGCCTGGATTATTATACCGGCGTCGTGTTCGAAACCTTCCTCACGGATTTGCCCGCAATAGGCTCCGTATGTTCCGGCGGCAGATACAACAATCTTGCCTCCCTTTATACGAACGAGGAACTTCCGGGTGTCGGGTCTTCAATCGGCCTTGACCGGCTGATGGCAGCTCTCGAGAGCCTCAAAAAGGGTAAGCCGGAACCGCTTACGCATCACGTCATCATCCTCTGCATGGACAAGTCGTACACCGGCCGCTATCATGAACTTGCCCGCAGATTCAGAAACGAAGGCATCACAGCCGAGGTTTTTCCCGAAGACAAAAAAATCGCGGCGCAATTCAATTTCGCGGAGAAAAAAAAGATTCCCTTCGCCGTCATCTGCGGTGAAGACGAATTCAAATCGGAAACAATAACCATCAAACAACTCCTTACGCGGGAAAATCACGAAAAGATTTCATTTTCCCGCGCCATAGGCATTGTTAAAAGCGCGGTAACATGAAACCAAAAGATCTGCCTGTATACAGGCAAAAAGAAAAAATCCTTGAAGCCCTTAAAACTCATCAGGTAATCGTCGTGGAAAGTCCCACCGGTTCCGGAAAAACCACCCAGCTCCCCGTCATACTCGACGAGGCGGGTTTTGCGGAACGGGGCACCATCGGCGTCACCCAGCCCAGGCGCATTGCGACCCTGTCGGTTTCCGATTACATAGCCCGTCAGCTCGATTCCCAGGTGCCGGGAATAATCGGCTACAAGATGCGGTTCGAGGACAAGACCATACCGGAAACAAAGATCAAGATAATGACCGACGGCACCCTGCTGCAGGAAATAAAATCCGACACCATGCTCTCGCGATACAGTGCCATCATCGTCGACGAGGCCCACGAGAGAAGCCTGAACATAGATTTTATCCTGGGGCTGATCAAGCAGATCCTCGAAAAACGCCCTGAATTCAAGGTGATAATTTCCTCCGCCACCATAAACGTGGACGTGTTTTCCGAATACTTTTTCAAATGTCCGGTCGTGCGTGTCGAGACTTCGATATATCCCGTTGCCATCATTTACGATCCCCCGGACCCGGCTGCCGGTTATGAAGGGCTTATAAGAAAAATTACTGACCTCGTGGCCAGGGCAGTTTCGGAAAAAAGAAAAGGGGACATCCTGATTTTCCTTTCCGGTGAAGGGTCAATAAAAGACTGCGTGACATCGCTCCTGTCCGCCCCTTACAGGAAAAACCTCATGCTCCTGCCGCTCTATGCCAGGCTCAACAAAGACGAACAGGAAAGAATATTCATCCCCACACCGAGGGGCAAAATCAAGGTGGTTGTTGCAACCAACATAGCCGAAACCTCCGTAACCATCGACGGGGTAACCAGCGTCATCGATTCGGGATTGTCCAAAATCAATTACTACAACCCGAAAAATTACACCTCCTCCCTTATCGAAGGTCCCATATCCCGGGCCTCGTGCAACCAGCGAAAGGGAAGAGCCGGCAGGACCCAGCCCGGCATCTGCTACAGGCTCTACTCGAAGCAGGATTACTCCAGCCGGCCGCTTTTCACCATGGAGGAAATTTACAGGACCGATCTGTCGGAGGTCGTGCTTCGGATGGCGGAACTCGGCATCAGGGATTTCGAGTCCTTCGATTTTATTTCCTCTCCCGGGAAACAGGGAATAGCGGGCGCCGTGGAAACACTCCGGCTGTTCGAGGCCATCGACAGGGAACGGGAGCTGACGGCCATAGGCCGCCTCATGGTGCAGTATCCCGTTATTCCGCGGCTCTCGAGAATCATCGTGGAAGCCATCATGCAGTATCCGGATGTGGTCGAGGAAGCTCTCATCGCCACAACTTTTCTTTCCACCCTCTCCCCCTTCCTCCTGCCGCAGGGAGATGAAATCGCCGCGCGAAAGGCGCACCACAACTTCCGCAACAGCTACGGCGATTTTGTTTCGTATCTCAACCTGTTCCGCGCGTATTCCAGGGAAGCGGACAAGGAGAAGTTCTGCGAGAAAAATTATCTCGATCATAAAACCATGTCCGAAATAACGAACGTCAAGGAACAGCTGGAGGAAATTACCGGCTCCCTCGGCATACCCATCCTCTCCGGCGGACCGGTCAAAAATTATCTGTGCTCCATAGCAAAGGGTCTCCTCCAGTTCGTATGCACGCGTTCCGGCAGGAATACCTACAAGAGCCTTACCGCGGACAGGATAGAAATTCACCCGGGGTCCGTCATGTTCAAGGAACGGCCCGATTTCATCGTGGCGGGCGAGGTGATGCGCACAACGCGCATGTACGCAAGGTCAGTCTCCCCTCTTGAAAAAGACTGGCTCCCTCAGATTTCCCGTGATATCCTCTCTACCTTCGGGTCTGTATCGGCGCCGAGGGATAAGCCTTCAAGACAGGCAAAGGAACCGTCCGCGCACATTCTCATCGGGACGGAAATGTTCAATCTGGCCAATTACAAGGGGAAAAAGAAAATCGCCGTTCTGCCCTGGGAAAAAATTTCCGCCGTTGTTAAAAACGGAAACTTGAGCATATCCAGGACCTACAAAGGGGTGCGCGGCACGGTTGTGTACGGGGATTACGAATTAATGTCGGGTGAAAAAATCATCACCATTCTTAAAGTGCTGCCCTGGATAGACATCGGGAACATGTTCGACAAGGAGCAGGTTAAACCCTCCACCTTCAAATGTCCCGAGGATCTTCACAAACTCGTGGAAAAAACGGATATAATCCTCAAGCTCTGCAGGATTAAGAAAAAAAAGCAGCTGGGATTCATGGGTCTCTACACGGACGGCTCCGGCAACTTCTGGTTCAAGTGCGCCCGGGGTTATCACACGGCCCTGTCCCAGAGCCTCGCGAGTCTCGACATTCTGGCGGACCTTATCGACACGGTGGAAAGTCCCGCCCTCTTCGCCAAGGTCAACGCTCTGTACAGGAAATTATCCCAGTTTTTTGAACAGGGGAATTAGCTCCTCCGTGGAATAATCCCTGACCGTTACTTCTCCTTCCCTCACGGGAATGATGATACGCACGGCGCCACGGCTCTTTTTTTTGTCCTGTTTCATGCCGCTGATCAGGTCTTCGGCGTCCACTCCGAAACGGGGAAGGCAGCCGTAGGACGAAAGAAGATGGAGGATTCGTTCCCTTACGCCGGTCCCGGTTATGCCGAGCATGGTACCGAACGTGAGGGCCCTCTCCAGCCCCCAGGCGACCGCCTCGCCGTGTGAAATCTTCCCGATACCCTCATGCGCCTCCAGGGCGTGCCCGAAGGTATGGCCGAGATTGAGCCAGGCCCTTCTGCCCTTCTCATAGAGATCTTCTTCGACCAGGGAGCTTTTCACCCGCAGGGACAGCCAGATGAGTTTTTCCGTGATTTCACTGTCCCCGGACAGGATGCGGTCCCGGTTCGCCTCCATAAAAGTCAACAGCTCCGGGCTTCCGATTATGCCGTGCTTGATGGTTTCAACGATGCCGTTAAGGAGTTCCTTCCGCGGCAGGCTGCCGAGAAACTGCGGTACGATAAGGATGGAGGAGGCAGGGTAAAATGTGCCCACGAGGTTCTTGTACCCACCGTAATCGATGCCCGTTTTACCGCCGATCCCCGCATCCACCATGCAGAGCAGGGTGGTCGGCACCAGCGTCAGTCCGCATCCGCGCTTGTAAATGGACGCTGCAAAAGCCGCCATGTCGCAGACTACACCGCCTCCCAGGCCGAAAATGACGGAATCCCGGTCCAATTCCATTTCCACGCAGCGGGAGAGAATTCTGTCGACATTATCCCAGGTTTTCTGCTCCTCTCCCGGTTTGAGAGCAAGGATGCTTTCCTCCGGAAGAGGGAGAAGATTCCTTGTGTTTTCGTCACATATCCAGAGACCGCGGGTCTCCGAGGCTTTGAGGATTACATCTTCACGCGTGGACTGAATAATACGCGAGGAAAATACCGAGAGGGACAGATCAAGTGTTTTCACGATCTATCGACTGGAGGATCCTGCGGACGAAGAAATCAGTTATCGAATAGAGCCGTTTATTTCCCTGAATTTCCGAACTGACGATGCCTTTCTCCTTGAGCACGGCAAGGTGCTGCGAGATGACCGGCTGGGGCTGGTTAAGACACTGCCAGAGATCCGTGACACATGCGTCTCCCTTCTCGATAAGGCACAATATTTTTAGCCGTATGGGATGACCGCAAACCTTTAATTTTTCGGCATAGGCCTCGACCAATTCATCGGGGCAACAGATTTTTTCGTCCATAAGAAGAGTCAATACTAATCATTTTGTTATATTTATTCAAGCTATTATATATAGATTTATATATAGTTATTGGATATGATGATGCATGCATTTTATCTATCTGGACTGGGCGGCAACCGCAATGCCGGACCCGGAATCTCTTAAAATCTTTACCGAAACCGCCGTAACATATCCGGCTAACCCCTCCTCCGCTCACGGCCCCGGCAGGGATTCGGCCGGGTTTCTTTCGGAACTGAGATCATCTTTCGCCGGCCTGCTGGACTGCGGACCGGAGTCGATCGTTTTCACCTCCTCAGGCACCGAATCGAACAACATAGTTTTTACCTCCCTTCTTTCCCGGGCCCCTTCTGCCAGACGCAGAAATTCCATTGTACTTTCAGGTATCGAACATGCCGCCGTCTACGGTCCGGCATCCCTGCTCCGCAGCCTAGGCTATGACGTGCGGCTGGTGAACACCGAACCAAACGGCGTCATAAGCGCTGACAAATTTCTTGCCCATGCGGATGAGACCACCGTTCTCGCCTCGGTGATGCACGTCAACAACGAAACAGGGTCCATCCAGCCCGTAGCGGAAATCGCGGAGGGCCTGCGCGGGATATCGTCCCGTTATGGGAATAAAATTCACTTCCATGTGGATGCCGTGCAGTCCTTCGGTAAAATTCCGTTTTTCCCGGTCAAGTGGCATATTGATTCGGCAGCCGTCAGCGGTCACAAAATCGGAGCATCCAGAGGCGCGGGAATCCTCTACACGGCGCATCCGCTGCCCGCGCTCTACAGGGGCGGCGATCAGGAGCAGGGCATGAGGCCCGGTACGGAGAACCTTGCCGGTTCTGCCGCTTTTTATCACTCAGCCCGCGCCGCCCTGGAATCCCTCGGGGAAAGAGCGGCCCATGCCTCCTCATTGTCCAGGCATCTCAGGGAAAAACTGGCGGATTTTCCGGAATGCAGGCCGTTTCCCGGTTTCTCGGAAGAGAATTACTCGCCTTACATTGTTACCGTGTTTTTCCCCCCGCTTCCGGGAGAAGTCCTGGTGCGGTGCCTCAGCGACGAAGGTGTCGCCGTATCAACCGGATCAGCCTGTTCCACGAGAAAAAAAGGACACACCCGCGTCATGGAGGCAATGATGCTGCCGAAAAGCCTGGCCGCTTCCGCACTCCGTGCTTCTTTCGGACCAGCTACAAGCATGGAGGATATTGAGGGACTGATGAAGGCCCTTCATAAAACCGTGCCCGGCCTGCTCCGTATTGCGCGAAATTGAACGGCAGTATAAGGTCTAGCTTCCTATGCCTGAAACCTATGTCATTAAAGTCGGCGAACTCATCCTGAAACAGGGAAACAGACGGTACTTCGAACAGAAACTGTTCAGCAACCTCAAGGCCAGGCTTTCGGCATACAAGGTGCGCGTTTCCGGCAGGGAGGGACGGTATATCCTGAGCTCACCGGACGCTCCGGCGGAAGTGTTACGGAAGGTCCTGTCCACGACCTTCGGCATCGTTTACTTCTCCCCGGTGCTCACGCCGCCGAAGGATGCGGAGGCCATTCTTGATACGGCCGCGGCAGTTGCCGCTGACATGATGCGGCAGTCCGGCTCCGGCGAATTCAAGATTGAGGCGCGGCGGTCGGACAAGAGCTTTCCCCTGCATTCCTACGATCTGGCCTGCCTGGCGGGCGATTATATCCGCCAGAATTGTCCGGGTACGAAAGTCAATCTTCACACACCCGCCTGGACGGTGTATATCGAAATACGGGACCAGGTTCTGGTCTACGGAACCGGAGTCAAAGGAAGCGGCGGCCTGCCTGTCGGGTCGGCAGGCAAGGGGCTTCTCCTGCTTTCCGGCGGAATAGACTCGCCGGTGGCCGGGTACCTCATGGCAGGCAGGGGTCTCCGTCTCGAGGCTGTATATTACCATGCCTACCCCTTCACCTCCCGGGAGGCAAGGGAAAAAGTTGAAACCCTGACGCGTTCCCTGGCGCCGTTTCTGCAGGGCACGGTGCTCCACGTAGTTTCCTTCACGGACATCCATCTGCGGATAAAGGAAAAATCCCTAAACGAGGAGCTAACCCTGCTGCTCCGGGCCTGCATGATGCTCTGCGCCGAAAAACTGGCGGTACGGCGGAACGCGGGATGCCTCGTCACCGGCGAATCCTTAAGCCAGGTGGCAAGCCAGACAGTGGAAAGCATTCATTTTACCGGAAGCCTGTCCTCGCTCCCCGTGCTCCGTCCGCTCATCGGTATGGACAAGCAGACCATAATAACGATGGCAAGAGACTTAGGCACGTATGAAACATCCATTCTGCCCTACGAGGACTGCTGTACCCTTTTTGCCCCCCTTCATCCCCTCATCAGGCCTGGCTACAGCCGGATGCGCAGGGCCTTTGAAAATCTGGATATAGAAGAACTCATTGAAAAGTCTCTGGAAGGGACTGAAAAAGTATATTTCACGTCTGCGGGGTAAGTTTATGCTTGAATTCGGAGATTGGCTTGGAACGGGTAAAATTGATAACGCCTGGTACCTCTATACGGACCCGCCAAACGGGACATTGACCGAATGGCTTAAAACGGAAGTAAAAGGCAGGGTCGTTGAGATTACCCCCGGTCTGCACCGTATCGAAACCACCATGAAAAGAAAAAAATTCGAAAATGAAATCCTGGCGCTAACCGGAGAGGAAAACACTCTGGTTATAATTTCCGCGACCTACGGAGGGCCTGTTCATAAAGTCCTCCGACCCGGCAGGTTCCCGCAGCAAAAATAAAAGGACTGCAGGCGGTGTACTTTTTTAAAAACGACCGGGTCCTCAGGCAGATTCCTTCTTGGAAGGGGCCGCTTTGGTATCACTGCTGGAGGAGGATGATTCCGATTTGGATGCTGTACTCGAGGAACTTTCCTGTTTTTCACTTTTAACGGGGGCGGAGGAGTTGGTTGGGGATTTGGCGCGGTTGTCGGTCACATAGAACCCGCTGCCCTTGAAAATAATCCCGACTCCGGCGCTGATAAGCCTTGCTAATTTCATTCTGCCGCACTGGGGGCATTTTTTCAGGGGTTTATCCTGAAATGACTGTACTGCCTCGAAACGGTAGGAACATTCGCGGCATTCATAATCATACGTAGGCATTCTTACTTCCTCCAGAAAATTATACACATTAGTGTAGTTTCAATATAACAGCAGGCAGAGTGTTCGGCAACTGCTTTACAGCCTGACCGGCACCTTCATTTCCCTCAGGGTCTGTTTAATGCCGGGTATGGTAAAACCCTGCATGTGGACCATGGAGGCAATGAGGGCGGCATCCGCCCTGCCTTCCTTGAGCACCTCGGCAAGATGCTCTGTTTTTCCCGCGCCGCCGGACGCCACAACAGGTATGCCTGTCCCGAGGGATATCATCCTGGTCACCGTGATGTCGTAGCCTTCCCTTGTGCCGTCGGCGTCTATGGAATTGAGAACGATTTCCCCTGCCCCCAGCTTTTCCGCCTGTTTTGCCCAGGCAAGGGCATCGAGATCCGTCGGCGTTCTTCCCCCGTTTATCATGACCCCGTATCCGGAAGGCATGGCGGCGGTCTTATAAACGTCCATACCGAGGACGATACACTGACTCCCGAACAGGGATGCGCCCTCCTCGATTATGCCCGGATTATTTACCGCCTGGGAATTCACGCTTATTTTTTCCGCCCCTGCGGAAAGCACCTGCCTCATCTGTTCCACGGTGCCTATGCCGCCCCCTACGGAAAAGGGAATGAAAATCTGCTCAGCCACCCGGGAAACAACGTCAATCATGATATTTCTTTTTTCCGCGGAGGCGGTGATATCGTAAAAAACCAGTTCGTCCACGCCCTGGTCGTAGTAATGCCTGGCCATGGCCACCGGATCCCCGATATCCACATTTTCCCTGAATTTGACACCCTTGGTTGTCCGCCCGTCCCGCACATCGAGACACACGATGATTCTTTTAAGCAGCATGTGTTCTGTCCTTTTACATTTCCAGAAAATTCCGCAGAAGCTGAAGCCCGCGGGGTCCCGATTTTTCCGGGTGAAACTGGCAGGCATAGACATTGTCCCTCCCGAAAGCGGATGCGAAAGGGATACCGTATTCGGTTGTGCCCACTGCAAGGTCGTCAGAAGCGGGTACAGGATAATAGGAGTGTACAAAATAAAAGGAGGAATCCTCCGGTATCCCCTTAAAAAGAGGATGGCTGCCGGAAACGTGTACCTGGTTCCAGCCCATGTGGGGTATCTTCAATCCCGGCCGGGGCATGAACCTGAGGGCCTTTCCCGGAATTATCCCCAGACAGGCGGTGTTCCGTTCTTCCGAAGAATCGAGGATTATCTGGCTGCCGAGGCAGATACCCAGAAGGTCCCGTCCGGAAGCCGCGTAATCCTTGAGAAACGAATCCAGCCCGCAGCGGGTAAGGGCCTCCATGGCGGAAAAGGCCTCGCCGACCCCTGGAAAGATGAGCTTGTCCGCGGTCCTGAGATCTTCTCCCCGGTTTGAGCGGACGCAGGAAACTCCCAGAAAACCGAGCGCCCTTTCCACGCTCCGTATATTGCCCGCTTCGTAATCTACAATTCCCACAATCATAACGGAAAATCCCGGCCTAAGGCGCCGTTACGGCAGTCATCAGTTTAGCCAGATCGGAAACTTCCAGCCTGAGCCCGGAAAGCCGCACATATTCGTCTTCCGCCCTGATGAAAGTATCGTTTTTCAGAGAATCGATGGCGTCAAGGTTCTCCTTTTTAATGATCCCTAGGAGAAGCAGTTTGAGAAGGGAAATGAATTTCCCGGCGCGGTCCGCAGTATCGAGAGTGAACACGCCGGATACCAGGTACCTGTCCGTTCCACCTTCCACGGTCCGCTCAAGGGTAAACCAGATGTTCTTTATGGGGAACTGATTCAGATTGACGCCGCTTCCGGCGATGCCGCTCTTCCCCGGATGCGGCATGTAGACAACCAGATCGGAAACATCGAATTCCTTTTCCGCCTCCGTCGGCAGGCCGGCGCGCTCCGCAGTTCCGGGGGAGCCGAAGGCCTTGAGCATCTCTTCAATGTGCCCCCGGGAAACGAAGAGGGCTCTTGCATGGGGAGAAGTACGTCCCGCGGCTTCGGGCAGGGCAATCTGGATGCCTGTTTCGTCATGGGTCCAGTAGGACCGGTTTTTCTTCCAGCCCTTGGCCGGCGTGAAGAGGGCAGCAGCGGCCTGGGGAAAGTCCCCCACGAGGATGATGGAAAAATCCGGCATGGCCTCTTCACTCTCGATGATGCCGAGATAGATGTCCCTCGTCCTGCGGATTATTTCTCCGGCATCCTTGTCGCTTAAGGAAAATGCCTGGAAAAGGGAACCGAGCACCGGTTCGACAGCCCGGACTCTCGCCTTGATGATGATGCCGGAATCCGAGGGGAGGAGGCTGAGCCATTTGACCGCAGGAGGTTCAAACGATACGCCGGCGCATCCCGCCAGCAGGGCAATGAAGGGCAGAACTGATAGAGCCCGTGACATTTTCATATTCTATTCCTGTTTCGCAAGGGAGACGAAACAGGTTTCATCTCCGCATTCCATGGCCGCCGTCCCTTCCTGCTTTTCCCAGGTGAAGGAATGGGCGAGAGTTTCGGCAAGCAGATAATCCTTAAAGGTATCCACAGCTTTTTTCATGCCTTCGCTTCCGTAAAGCGACAGGGTAATCCTGTCCGCCACATCCAGACCGGATTCCTTTCTCAGGTTTTGTATGGAACGCACCATGTCCCGCACCATGCCTTCCGCCTTGAGCTCTTCTGTGATCTCCGGATCGAGGGCTATGGTCAGGGAACCTTCGTTAAGCACCTTGAGGTTTTCCTTCTCGGCGCGCTGAACGGCAAGGGACTCCTCCGTCAGTTCGCATTGTATCCCGTTCAGCACGAGAATGTGGGGAGTCCCCTTAAGAATGGAGCGGACCTGCTCCTGGCTGAAATTTTCAATGAGGGCTGCAGCCTCCTTCATGTGTTTTCCAAGCTGCTTGCCGAGCACCTTGTAATTGGCTTTTGCCGAATACTCCACGAGGTCCTCTTCGTTTTCGCGGAAAAGTATGTTTTTCACATTGAGCTCTTCCTTGATGATGTCCGACATCTCCTTAAGCACCTGAATCTCGTTTTCATTCTTCGTTACCAGGTGCATGGCGTTGAGGGGCTGCCTGATTTTCAGGTTGTGCACCACCCGGAGCGCGCGGCCCATGCTGACGGCCTGCCGGGTAATCTTCATCCGCTGTTCCAGATCCTCGTCCCGCTTCCCCGGGTCCGGCAGCGGATAATCGGCGAGATGTATCGATTCCGGCATGGTTTCATCCCGGAGGTTCAAATAAATTTCCTCGGTTATAAAGGGTATGACCGGCGCCGCTATGGTGACAAGCCTCATGAGCACCCTGTACAGTGTCCTGTAGGCGCCCGCTTTGTCCT
>SPDA01000184.1 GCA_004525155.1 Spirochaetales bacterium | reverse complement strand
GGAGTAAATAACCGGGATTTTATTATACTGGAGTCGTACATCGAATGGGTTATTATGGACGGCTATTTTACTGTGCCACAGTTACGACGACGTTTCCCTTCTTGTGTCCAGTTTCGACATACCTGTGGGCCTCGGCAGTCTGTTCCAGCGGATAGCGCCTGTCTATGACCGATTTTATCTTTCCCGCCTCAATCAGCTCTTTGAGGAAAACCAAATCTTCAGTTTTATAGATTACATTCCCGCATATGACTTTCCTGCCGCTTCTCTTCGGCGTTCTTTGCCCTCGAAACATCAGCGAGAGCCTGGGGTTAGCTAAGAGATAGCACCCGTTGTGCTTTAGCGATTCCGTACCTTGAGAAGACGGACTCCTGCCTATCACGTCAAAAATAATATCATAGGTCCCACCGTTTTTGGTGAAATCTTCCTGTGTGTAATCAATGACCCGATCCGCACCAATCGAGCGCAGCATATCCAGTTTTTGCAAACTGTCCACCGCAGTCACTTCAGCCCCAAAGTGCTTGGCAAGCTGTACCCCGAAGGTCCCGATACTTCCGCCCGCGCCATTGATCAAAACCTTCTGTCCACTCTGGATATTTCCTTTTCTAAGATGATGAAGTGCTTCAAGACCCCCGGTAGGAACGGCGGCGGCCTCCTCATAGGTCATATTGGCCGGCTTTATTGCCAGCAGCCCTTCCATTCCTTTGGGCTCTTCAGGCAGACAGATGTACTCAGCACAGGCGCCCATGCCGAAACCGGGATGTGCAAAGACTTGGTCGCCTTGTCTATACAGTTTTACATCTTTGCCTACTGCTTCAATTTCCCCGGCTAACTCCTGCCCTAGTGTTTTTCTTCTTGGTCCTCTGAAACCAAATCCTATCCGCATGAGGAGCCGCAGCGCGGGAGAAAATTTGAGACCTCGAAGTTCACAGTCCCCTGCCGTCACTGTGGTGGCACATATCCTTATCAGTACTTCATTATCTTTCGGAACTGGTTTTTCTACTTCCCGCAATTCAAGAACATCGGCCGATCCCCATTTTGTGCAAATTATCGCTTTCATATATATTCCTCAGAGTATCCTCGACACACCGGGTATTTTCCGGATTACGGAGGAGGCGGCGAAGGAGGCCGCGGTCATAATAATCGCCGCTATACCGAATTTTGGTAAGGGCGCCAGATTGATTCCCTTAAGCGCTATCGCCAGCCATACGACAACCGGAATATGGAAAACATAGACGCCATAGCCGGATTGGGACAGAAGCCTGCCGAATTTTCCCTGGAGGCCGAAGAAGCGGCGGAAAAAGGTGATGAGCCCCAGGCACATGCCTACTGCGAAGATGGAATCCCAAAGCGCATATACGGCGGAACGCCAGTGCCCTTTGCCCAGCATTTCTGCCAATGCCGGGGTAAGCTCTAACGAAAACAACCTTCCGCTGAAGGCGAGCGGGAACAGGAATACTCCTCCCAATACCGCAGCTATAAAACCGGCAGCGCCCATGGAACCGGGCATAGTGATAAACCAGCTTCGGCGGGATGCTACAGTGCCAAGTATGAAGAAACCAAGGTACTGCGGGAGGTAGGAGAGAGTCGGAAAGCCGAGCAGGGTTTTGCCCATGGGGATTACCATCCGTACCAGGTAACTGACTGCAGCCAGTGCCAGAATGAAGATGCCGAGCCAGAGATAGCCGGGTTTCGAAGAATCCATCTTCAGCTGCGATGTCCGGTTCTTTCTCAAAAGCCGCCATGCAGCATAACCGAAGTCGAAGACAAGCAGCATGATGACAAACCACATGGGCCCTATGCCCAGGAAGCGGGGGTATGCCTGCCAGGCCAGAGGGGTCGTGATGCCTGTCAAAGATGCAGGCATCTTATAGAGGCCGATGGATGAAACCGGATTGAGCACGAAGATGAAAACAATGAGAGGAATACCCAGACGAAGCAGCCTGTCCCTGATGAAGGAACCGGGACCCTTTCGATCGAATGCTCCCGGTGCAATATAGCCGGACAACAGGAAAAATGCTCCCATAAACCAGGACTGGTTTACGAGTATGAACACCAGAAGCGCCAGGAATGTTAGCGGGTTACTCATTGGGGGTTCCACATAATAGAAAGGCGCGCCCGCCCCGTACACGAGGGCCGCGTGATGCAGCACCACGAGGACGATCAGAAAAACGCGCACGTTATCGATGAAGAACAGGCGGGGCGTTTTTACTTTACTCATATATTATCTCCTCCAGTGTAATTTCCGGATGGCGGTATCTTCGTTCCGTGATCCCATAGGGCATAAAATCAAATATTTTCCACGGACACTCCAGCCGAATACCTTTCCAGGGGCAATGGTGATAACAGGCCAGGCAGTTGATACAGCGGTGCTGCCATCTGGGCCTTCTATCCGTCCTGACGATATTATTGACCGGGCATACTCGTACACATGTTCCGCAGTTGACGCAGTTGTCATCTATCCATAAAAATTTATCGAACATATGGATGGTCGAAAAGTAGTACGGAATGTCGAAACTCAACCAGGCGAAAACACTTTCAAAAAATTCGAAACGATTCCTGGCCGTATAAGGAATTTGACCGCCTACAATATCCGCTATCATATCGACGCTGACAGATTCCTGCCTGAAATACTCCTCCTGCATTTTCCGGTGAATAACGGCGATTTTCGGATGATTGCCCGGCATTTCAATCATAAATCCCGCATTCATTGTTTTCCCTTTTCCCTTAATCAATGTTTCGAATAGTTTCAAAGCCCTGCCGAACAAGCCTCCCCCATTAATTACCGCAAACATATAGTCGATTTGGCCGAATTCCGCCCTGGCAATGAACTCCTCAATAAAAACCGGCGGCTTGGCGAAATATACGGGAAACACAAATCCGACGATATCGCCTTTAATAATCACTGTATCGCTTTTTTTTATCAGATGCGGCATGGAGATGAGTTCATGGCTGCCTAATTTGGAGCCTAAATCTTTGGCAATCTTCAGCGAATTCCCGGTACCAGTTAGGTAGTATAACTTGATTACTCTTTCAGCCATGTCAAAAACTCACCATGATTCTTTCGACCAAACCCATATATTTGTTACCAGTAAACAGCCCCGTAACTATTACCTAAATCAAAACCACTGGAGCTGATACTAATGAGTAAACAGCAAATCCCTTCCATCCGTCGGCCAATCTGAGTCGAAAGAACATCAGGACCATTGCCGGCAGGATCAATATCCCGGATATAATTATAAGCACCAACCGCCATAAGCGAGCTTACATCATTTCGGACCAGACTGTATTCAGGAACTAAAACACTGCCCAAAATCCATAATAAAGGATACAAACCCGGACTCAGCATACCGCAAACAGCCAATGCTTTGAATTTATTCATAACATGCTCCTTATGTAAATGCTTATATTACCATCGAAAAGCCCGGTATTTACCGCCTCAGGCCACAGTGATAGCCGTGATTCCCTTTTTATGTCCTTTTTCGACATGCCTGTGCGCCTCGACAATCTGTTCCATCGGATAGCGCCTGTCTATGACTGCTGTAAGCTTTCCCGCTTCGATAAGCTCTTTTATGAAAAGCATATTTTCTTTTTTCTCGCATGCTGACCCGCCCCCGAAGATAACTTTCCTGCTCCCAAAAACCGAAGTCCACGGCATTTGAATCAACTCTTTAAGCCCGCCGGCGACAGCGAGATAAAGTCCGTTTTTCTTTAACGAGTTTCTGCAGGCGGAAAACGATGTCCTGCCGACTACCGTGTCGAGGATAATATCATAGGTCTCACCGCTCCGGGTAAAATCCTCTTTCGTATAATCAATCACCTTACCGGCTCCCAGGGATTTCACAATTTCCACATTGGCAGTACTGCACACACCGGTCACTTCCGCCCCGAAGTATTTGGCAAACTGTACAGCGAAACTGCCTACACTTCCGGAAGCGCCCCTGACAAGAACTTTTTGTCCGCTATGAATATTTCCCTTATCCTTAAGGAAATACAATGCTGTAAGTCCCCCGAAAGGAACGGCGGCGGCTTCCTCGTAGGTCATATTGTCCGGTTTTATTGCCAGCGCTCTCCCTTCCGGCATACATTTGTATTCGGCATAAGCGCCAAGACCGTCGCCGTCAATCCCGAAAACCTGGTCCCCTTTCTTGAAGTGTTTTACATCTTTGCCTGCTTCTTCAATTTCACCGGAAAGCACGCCCCCCAATATGTTTATTTTTGGTTTTCGAAAACCTAGCATTAATCGTGCCAGGAACCCTAACCCGGGAGGGACAAAAGTAAAATCCCGGGCATTCACGTCCCCTGCTGATACTGTTGTCGCATGAATTTTTATCAGTACTTCATTGTCCTTTGGAACAGGTTTTTCTACTTCTTTTAACTGAAGAACTTCCGGCGGCCCGTAATTTTCATAGACAATTGCTTTCATAAGTCTCCTTTTTATTCTGCAGCTTCGGATTTGATCACAGTCGGATTAAAGCCCTTTCCTGTCAAGATCAGACTGACCAGGGCGATCGTTCCCAGCACCAGAAAAATAACGGTCTGCGCGCATACAATGGACCATCTGAGGATTAATATCTCATACCCTCCCTGCACTAATCCGTTTGTCAGCATCATGGCTTTCAGACGACTCCTCTTCTTTCGCCGTCAGTTATTCTTTTTTTTGTCCTTATACAGCGATACAAACCAGAGCACTCCAACCCCCAGGAAGAATATTCCCAACCCGCCCATGAGAAAAAATAACAATTGAGTTGCCATTAGGACCTTTTCCATATAATCCTCCGTTTTACTATGATTTTGCAGACCCGGATTCGATGGCAGACGGATTGAATCCTTTAATGATCAGCCATAATGCAAAACCCATTTCCTGCACGCCCAGGGGAGCTTCCATTATACCGAAGATAGTCGAGCCCGTGCCAATGCCGAACAGGGGTAAAAAGCCGGAGGCGAAATACAATACGGCTCCGACAAGACCCCAAACCGATATCAGGCGGGGAATGAGTCTTGATCGAAATAATACATAATTTAACATCAGGGCGCTCAGGCTGAAAACGATGGTTGAACACACGCCCCCGCCCCATTCACGCATTGCCTGCAGTAAAGAGCCCATGGTATGAAAATAGGAAGCATCCGGAGCTCCTGCCGCCACAAATTTCTGACTTAATGTCAACAATGTAAACAGTCCTATTACGCTGACAGTAAAGATTACGACCTCAATAAGCCTGGCAGCAACGTACCCGAGCGCCAAGGCTTCATTATGTTTTTTTAAGACTGGATACAGCCAAACCGGTGTACCGGCAAGCAGAAGGGCCATGGCATACTCCAGGAGCGCTTGCAGTATCACCCGTATTTTATTTGCCGAAAGGCCGGCCAGATAATCCGGGGCAGCCGGATTAGGCCCGATAACCTTGCTCAGTATGCCTGCAGCCGT